>NZ_JANGCA010000020.1:0-82202 GCF_024463855.1 Clostridium sp. DFI.1.208
ATATCATTTTTGGCATAATAAATGGCAGAAACGTCGACTATTTTTGGGTTTATGAAGTACGTTTCTGCCACAGATATTCTATCAGATTTTAAAAAGACTGTCGACAGTCACTTTGTCAACAGTCTGAAATGCAGACGATTCTACTTTCGTCTGCATTTTTATATTTTTTTATTTACCAAAATATTTCTTTACCAGCTCATCCATCTTTCCGTTTTCCTTCATCGTTTTGATGGCTTTGTTGAATTCATCCTTCAATTTGTTGTCCTTCTGGAAAATCATTGCATTCCCCGCAAGCTCAGCACCAGCTTCAAATTTGTAATAGCTCAAATCATCGTTATCTGCCGCAAGCTCCTCTGCTACTGCTTTTTCAACGACCATCGCATCAATGACACCCTTTTTCATTTCCAAAACCATATCAGAATAAGCCTTTCTCTTGTCCAGCTTCAGCTTATATTCATCCTGCAGAGAATTCAGAATGGATTCCTGAATGGTACCCATCTGCGTACCGATTTTCTTTCCCTTAATATCCTCTGTTTTTTTCATACCGCTGCTCTTCATTGTCAGCACATAGTTCTGTGCGTCCTCTCCTGCATAGTATACATCAGAGAAATCCACCTGCTTTGCACGTTCCTCGGTATATGTGATTCCCGCAATACCGATATCCGCTTTCCCCTGCTTTACAGAAGGTACAATACCGTCAAAGTCGACATCCTCCCATTTTACGGTATAGCCTGCAAGCTTAGCAGCCTCATTCATAACGTCGATATCAAACCCGTACAGATTTCCTTTTTCATCCACCATTTCATATGGCTTATAGCCGGAATTCGTATATACGGTCAGCTCCTTCTTCGCCGTATCGCTTCCCTCTCCTGCTCCATCATCCTTGCTGCCGCAGCCCGCAAGTCCAGCCATCATAACAACAGCCAGTAACCCAGTCAGTAACTTTTTCATGTTCTATTTCCTCTCTTTCCTTTTCTATATCATTTTTGACAGAAATTCCTTTGCCCTTGCCGTTTTCGGCTCTTCAAAGAATTCCACTGCCTTACTGCATTCCTCGATATTTCCCTGATCCATATAGATGACATAATCCGCAACCTTTTTGGCAAAGTTCATCTCATGTGTAACAACGATCATCGTAATACCGGTATGGTTCAAATCCTGAAGAACCTTCAGCACCTCACCGGTCATTTCCGGGTCCAGCGCGCTGGTCGGCTCATCGAACAACAGAACCTCCGGCTCCATAGCCAATGCTCTGGCAATCGCACATCGCTGTTTTTCACCACCGGACAGCTGATGCGGATAAGCGTCGGCACGATGTCGTAAGCCAACCTTATCCAAAAGGGAGAGCCCCTTCGCACTTGCTTCCTCCGCATTCATCTTTTTTACCTTGCGAAGTGCATACGTAACGTTGTCAATGGCTTTCATGTGATCAAACAAATTGAAATTCTGGAAAACCATCCCGATTTTTTCACGGACACGTGCCAAATCTGTTTTCGGATCATTGATTTTTGTTTCATTGTAAAATATATCCCCGCTGGTCGGTATCTCCAGCATATTCAGACAGCGAATAAAGGTTGACTTACCTCCGCCGCTACTACCAATAATCGCATAGGTTTTTCCATCCTCGAAGGTGAAATTGACATCGAAGAGAACCTTTACACTGTCACCGTAATTCTTATATAAATGCTCTACCCTAATCATATTTCAGCTTCCTTTCTATTGTCTTACCGATAAGAGACAATACCTTATTCATAATATAATACACAAGGAACACAATCAGCAGCGGTTCAAAATCCGCATAGGTCTGATTCTTAACCGCATAGAACCAGTACATCATATCATGCAGACCAATCACAGATACGATGGAGGTTTCCTTGGTCAGTGTGATAAATTCATTGATAACCGCCGGCAGTACATTACGAAACGCCTGAGGGATAATAATATCTTTCCCAATATCTTTACCGGATACTCCCAATGCCTTCGCTGCCTCAATCTGCCCCTTATCAATACCATCAATACCGGCACGCATAATTTCTGACATATAGGCACCGGAATTCAGGGAGAATACCAGAATTCCCGCAACCCAGTTGTTAATATTAAGCCCCGGGACAAGGCTGGGAATACCGAAATAGATGAAAAACATCTGCACATATACCGGTGTTCCACGAAACAGATCGATATATGCCGCAATGATTGCGTTAAACACCTTGTTCACCCTTCTCAGAAATACAGTCGCCAGACCAATCAGCGTTCCGAAGAATGCGGAAGCCAGCGACAATCCGAGAATAACCGGCACACCACTTAACAGCAGCTGCCAGAACCTTTCGATTACTGTAATATCAAAATTCATAAAATCTCCTTCCTCTCTATAAAAATAAAATCGCCCTTCAAAAAATCAAAGGACGATTGCTCGCGGTACCACCTTAGTTCCGTCCGTTTCTATAACGGACGACGCTTACGCCTGTAACGTCAGGTAACACGGAATTGCCTCCTGCCACAGCGCTCGACAATTCAACTCCCAGACACGTTCCATCCTGTTTTACTCTCCCGCTTTCACCAGTATGCAGGCTCTCTTTGCAGCATTTCAGATGTACTACTTCTGTTCTCAGTTGTTAATATAACACTATTATACACGGATGCAAAAAGAATGCAACACTTTTCTGTAAATTTTTTGAAAAAAATTTCATCTTTTAGTTTCAGGGCATTTTCATTAAAATTTATGTTGTGAAAAGATCGGGAGATGGGCTAGTATATAGGGCGTTTCCCCGTTTTCCCATATACTGTAGGGAAAGGAGATGTTACATGATGATTTCAACAGCCGCATTAAAACCGGGAAGCATCGGGATTGGTGTAAACAAACAGCAGGCATATTTGAATATGATGCAGGAAAAGGGGTTCATCAATACCCGTAATCTGCAGGATGGTGTATATGGTACCAGAACGGAGCAGGCCGTACGGGAATGGCAGCGCTATGCAAACCTTCCGATTGATGGTGAAATTGGCAACGATACCTGGGATTCCATTGTAAACAAGCTTCGTGATCTACAGATTGTCACCAATATTCCTGTCGCAAGCAGCTCTTACTATCTCAGCTCTGGTGCGCAGGGAATTTCCGTCTTTAAAATGCAGGAATATCTGAATGAGATTGCCGCTGTCAATAAATGCTTGCGTCCGATACCGGTAGACGGCATGTATGGTCCAAGAACAACCACCATGGTGCAGCAATTCCAGTATTTATATGACTTAAACATCGACGGTGTCATTGGAAAGGCAACCTGGGATGCCATTGTTAACGAGCGCAATAAGCTGTAGGATGAAATTCACAAAACGATAACGGGAGGATTGTCTTTCCTGCCGTTTTCTACATAGAATATACGGACGACCCGCCAGGATTGCGATCTGCTTGACCGATAAAAAAAGCACAGCAGAGACAATCTGTGCTGCACTTCTGATTATGAAAAACGGATAGGGCGGTCAAATTCCAGAACCTCCGGTTCAACATATTTTTCTATTGCATTCAGCTGGTTTTTCTGAAAGATATCCGGCATTCTTCGCTTCTGCAGCAGATAGGTCAGCATGCCCAGCATAATTGTCTCCAACGCCGCGATGATGAAATAAATTTTGAGGAACAGCGTTAAAACGAGAAAGACAGCCAGAAATAATATACCTACGATCATAAGCAAACGACGGTTGATGCCCTTGTAGGTATCCTTGAGAAACGCTGTGTACCGCTCAATAAATACATTCATTGCATCACTGCATACATATCCCTGTATATCCAAAAAGCGGGGACGTTTTTTTCTGGGATTGTGCATACATTCCTGTATTGCATGCATTCGCATGGCACAATAGCGTGCCGCATTTTTATTTCCCTGCTCCTCATAGCAAAGTCCCTTCATATACATGAGCTTCATATACGAAGCATCATCCAGCTCCTCCTTAGGATGCGTCAATAAATTATGCAGCGCTTCCTGCACATCAGTATTGGCGTGATTGTGCAGCGTGGAAAAGCGTTCCCATAGTGCATTCAGCCTTGCATCAAAATCTGTTTCACTCATCATCTCATCCATACCCTTTGCTCCTTTTATTGCCATTATTATATCATATCTGCAAAGCAATCGCCCGCAAACTTAAAAGAAACGCCCAGCCTACATATGCTATGTAGCAAAGCGTTCCTCCAGCTTTTTCATTTCACTGGTACGAACCCGCTCGATGTGCAGGGCAAGATATCCGATTTCTGTTTCCGGAATATCCTTATGATAGACCTTGCGCAGCTCCTCACAGATTTTCTGTGCCGTTTTATAGGCATAGGGAAACTGCTTTGATACATAATCACCGACATCCATCTGCAGCTCCTCATCCGACTGCAGCCGCAGCATCAGAAACTTCATATGATTCATCAAACGAGTATAGGACATGGAATTGGTATCGATTGAAATTCCATAATCCCGCTCCACCTCTTCGATACTGTCGCGTATGATGACCGCTGTCTGCATCGCCTCTGAAACCTTGTCTTCCCCTCTTGCGGAATGCACGTGCAGCGTAATATAGCCAATTTCTCCTTCATTGATCGTATAGCCACACATTTCCTCGATGATTGCCTTCCCCTGCAAGGCGACTTCATATTCCTCCCGGTAAAGCAGAGCGATTTCACTGGCGAAGGGATTGGAAATATCCATATTCGCCTTCATACGCTCAATGGAAAAAGCGATATGATCTGCCAGCGGCAGCAAGATGTTTTTATCAACCTCGTGAAATTTAGCCTGCGCAAGCTGCAAAATTCTGCCTGCGACCTCAATAAAGATTGGGTTGACCTCCTGTATGATTTCCATAGCATCCCCATGATCATTTGTTTCCGTGAACCGATACAGCTCCACTCCCGCACCGGGGGTGATGGAATCTCCGTTTTTCTTTCCGAAGCCGATCCCCTTCCCCAGAAATATCATAGATACACCGGATGCATCCTGTACCAGTACACTGTTGTTGTTTAATGTTTTTACAACGGTATACATAAATGTCCCCCTTTCCTAAATCTTTGTTTCCTAATACGTTTCTTCCTTACCAGCCAGACGTAACAGATAATCCTCTAAATCCGATTTTATAATCGTCACACGGGGACCATAAATAATCTGTAAACCGCGGCTTTTCTTATAGATACCGGCAGCTCCGCTTGCCTGCAGCAGTATATCATCCATCTGCATTGGATCCTTCATCGTCACATGAAGTCTTGTCGCACAGCAGTCCAGACTTATAATATTGTCCTTTCCGCCAAGTCCTGCACAGATCAAAGAGGACAAAGCATCCGCATCATTTTCTTTCTTTTCTGAATGCTGTCCCTCATCCGCTTTCTCCACCACAGCAAGCCTCTCGCTGACATTTATTTCCTGTGATTCGCTTTCCCTACCCGGTGTCTTGAAATCAAGCCGTTTGATCAGGAAGGTGAACAGCACATAATAAATCATAAAGTAGAAAACGCCGACGACTACAATCATCATCCAGTTGGTCTTTGCATTTCCCTGAAGAATTCCAAACAAAAACAGATCGATCAACCCTCCGGAAAAGGTTAAGCCAACACCGACCTGCAGCATATGCATGAGCATAAATGCACAGCCTGCCAGTACACAGTGTATGCCATAAAGCAGCGGTGCCGCAAACAGAAAGGTATACTCCAACGGCTCGGTGATTCCGGTCAGCATACTGGTAAGCGCAGCGGAAATCAGCAATCCTCCGGCAATTTTTTGTTTGTCAGGCGGCGCACAGCGATACATGGCAAGGGCAGCTGCGGGAAGGCCGAAAATCATCAGCGGAAATTTACCAGACATGAAGCGCGTTGCCTCTACACTGAAGTGTACGGTATTGGGGTCCGCCAGCTGGGCAAAGAAGATATTTTGTGCTCCCTGCACACTGACTCCCGCAATTTCCATCGTACCGCCAACTGCCGTTTGCCAGAACGGAAGATAAAAGACATGATGTAGCCCGAAGGGAATCAGTGCGCGCTCGATCACCCCGTAAAGAAAGGTTCCATAATACCCGGAGCGTTGCACGATATCCCCGAGCATATAAATCCCCTCCTGTAAAATCGGCCAGATATAGAACATCAGAATGCCGACCAGCAGATAGACGATGGAACAGATGATGGGCACAAAGCGCGTTCCTCCGAAGAAGCTCAAAATACGCGGCAGCTGAATTTTGTAGAAATGATTATGCAGCGCAGCTGTACCAAGACCTACAATGACACCGCCAAACATCCCCATCTGTAAAGAGGTGATACCGGTCACCGACGTTACAGAGCCATCCGGAAGCGTTGCCGCGATATCCGTAAGCTCCAGCATGGTAGCGATGGAGGTATGCATGATGAAGAAGCTGATTGCGGATGCAAGAACTGCGACCTCTTTTTCCTTCTTCGCCATACCAAGTGCCACCCCCATAGCGAAAATCAGAGGCAGATTCGTAAATACGATATTACCGGCATTGCTCATCACCTTGAATATCATATAGAAGAAGGTTCCTTCACCCAAAAGCCATTGCAATCCATAAGCAGCGATCATGTTGGGATTGCTGAGTGATTCCCCGATTCCCAGCAGCAGACCTGCAACCGGAAGTATGGCAATCGGCAGCATAAAGCTTCTTCCCACCCGCTGCAGAACATTGAGCATGCGATCTTTCATATATGTTCTGTATGAGTCGCCCGTACAGCGAATTCATACACTCCTTTCTCCTTACAACTAAACCATATATAATATGGTACCAATTTTGGAAGATATTGTAAAGGAAAAAACAACATTCGATTTCCATATTGTGCCTGTATTTCTTTACTATTCACATGCACCCATATGCTGAAAAAGGGAGTCAACATTTCTGTTGAAACCCTCTTTGTAAGCACGCTGTATCAACAGGATGCCGGATCCTCTTTTTTTCTGTGGATGATGCGTTTGATACTTCGTTTGATAACATCAAGGAAGCTCAGGGAACGCACCATCCGCTCTCCATCTATATAATTTGCGACCGCACGCAGCAGGACTTTGTTGTCGCGGGAGGAGAAGGAGAATGTACCGCTGCTTTTTGTCATGATTGCAAAACGCGAAATCTTTCTGCCTTTGAACAATACAGAAGCAACGATGGTATCCACCTCGTCCCAGGGAATCTGAATATAATCCTTAACGTTGCGATCATTATAAAACTCGAAGGCCCGATCCCCTACCATGATCTTTCCATAGGCTGATAATCCCATATAGGAAATACCCTTGACTGTATAATCCACCGTTGTGTTTCTTGACTGTACCATATCTGATTTCCTCCTCTGCTGCGAAGCAATGCAACCTTTTTTTTACGGCTTCTACATCACGCCGCCAAGACGTGCCAGAATACCTACGATGAATAAAGCTATGATAATGATGATCGGTGATACCTTTTTCTTTAACAGCCAGCAGCACAATAGCGTCAGCAGCAATGCGGCCAGTCCCGGAATCAGCTGATCCAGATTCTGCTGCAGGGTTGTCACCTTTTCCACATTTAAGCCGGTGCTTCCCAGTGCATCGTACTGCGTGATAGCCTCACGTACACCGTCAATACCGCTGGATAGATTATTCCAGTCAATGAACGCTCCCTTTGACTGTGTAACCGTAGATACAACCGGTGTAAAGGAAATGCTTACCCAGCGCTGTACAAGGGATCCGATGATAAACATACCCAGAATGGATGCTCCGCTTGTTATTTTGCCAAGCAGACCACCGGAAAGATCCTTTACAATAGAGGTTCCCACCTTATAGCCGAACTCCTGTGTATACCAGATAAAGGCCCAGCGGATCACATTCCATGCCACAAAGAACAGCAGTGGTCCGATGATGTTTCCGGACAATGCCAAGGATGCACCAAGCGCTCCCAGAATCGGACGCAGTGTAAACCAGAATACTGGATCTCCGACACCTGCCAGCGGTCCCATCATGCCGACCTTGACACCCTGTATTGCCGCATCATCCACAGATACACCGTTGGCACGCTCCTCTTCAAGTGCCAGCGTAACACCCATAACCGGTGCAGACACATAAGGATGTGTATTATAGAATTCCATATGACGCTTCAATGCGGCAATCTGGTCATCCTTATTCGGATACAGCTTTTTAATGGCAGGGATGATGGAATAACACCAGCCGCCATTCTGCATACGTTCATAATTCCAGGAACCCTGAAGGAACTGATGACGCCATGCAACTGACAAACGATCTTTTTTCGATAATGTAATTTTCTCCATGTTTTCTTCCTCCTTCAAGATCAATAATCATTCAATATATCGCCAAGCGGATCACCGGTATTACTGCTTCCTCCGCCGTTATTGGAACCACCGTGCTCCTTCAGTCCCAGATAAATCAGTGCAATGACAACACCGATTACACCCAGTGCGATCAGCGTCAGCTGGTTCAGCGCAGCTAACACAAAGCCCAGAGCGAAGAACGGCCAGGTTTCCTTTGTTGCCATCATGTTGATAACCATGGCATACCCTACTGCGGCAACCATGCCTCCACCGACTGCCATACCACCGGACAGCCAGGATGGCATCTGATTCAATACATCGGTAACAACACCCGGAGATACGACGCACAGGGCAGCAGCAGGAATCGCGATACGTACACCCTGCAGCAGGATAGCAAGAACCTGCCATACCTCCATCATGCGAATATTTCCCTTTTCAGCAGCGGCATCCATAAAGTGAACCATCGGAATTGCAATGGTACGACAGATCATCGTTAAAAACAGACCTGCTACGGACAGCGGTACGGCAACAGCAATCGATGTAGAAATCGCGTTATTTACATCGGTTGCTCCACCCTGCAATCCCAATACCATGATGATCGCCGATGCAACAGAAGCCAGTGCAGCATCCGGAGCAATCGCTGCTCCTACGTTTGCCCAGCCCAGTGCCATCATCTGCAGGGAGCCTCCCAAAATGATACCTTCCTTCATATGACCGCTCACGATACCGATCAGTGTACATGCTACCAGTGGCTGATGGAACTGAAATTCATCCAGGACCCCTTCCATACCAGCCAGAAGAGCAACGATAACGATTAGTAAAATTGTAATAATTGACATTATGATCTCCTCCTGTTCCTTAAGCCAGCTCTGCTTTGGCTTTCTTTATAATATCGTCCATGTTTTCTTTGGAATCGTTTGGTACCTTGCGCACATCAAACTGGATTCCCTTTGCTTTCAGCTTTTCAAAGGTTTTGACATCGTCCTTACCAAGAGACAGCACCTTGCTCACTGCAATCTTTCCGACGGAATGTGCCATGGAGCCAATATTCAGCTCCTTCACATCAACACCGCCTTCAATGGCACGAAGCGCATCCTGCGGTGTTTCAAACAGCAGCATCGCTTTTGTATTTCCAAAGCGCGGGTCCTTTGCGACCTGAATCATTTTATCAACCGGAACAACGTTGGCCTTCACACCCGGAGGAGCCGCCTGTTCAATCAGGTTTTTTCGCAGCTCATCCTTAGCCACACCGTCAGACACAACGATGATACGCGTTGGCTTAACGGTTTTTGTCCATGCTGTAGCTACCTGTCCATGCAACAGACGGGAATCAATACGTGCCAGCACATATTTGATATGTCCGTCTCCGATTACGGTTCCCTCAGGAATCGCTCCCTGCGGCGTCACCGGCTCAGCTGCCTGTTTTTCCTGTGCAGGCTCCAATGCCTCCGGAAGTAATCGAACACCTTCCTTTGCTACCCCATATACATGTGCGGCAATCTCCTGTGCTGATTCCATTGACATTCTGGATGCAAATGCTTCAATCAGCATCGGCAGATTCAATCCTGTAACGACAGCCCATGTGTCTTCATGACCGTTGATCAGTCCACTGGTCTGATTGAACGGTGTACCGCCCCAGAGGTCTACCATGAACAGGACCTGCTCAGGATTCTCGAATGTAGTGATTGCTTCTTCCATTTTTGCGCGAATGTCATCCGGTCCTTCACTTGGCTGCAGTGTTACTGCTTTTACATTGGGCTGCGTTCCGAAAATCATTTCCCCGGATTGCAGAATGCCTTTCGCAAAATCACCGTGACTTGCAAGAATAATTCCTACCATTTTTTCTCCTACCTTTCTTTTTTTGAATCCCTCGCAATGCAAAAAAACAGGCATCACTCTTCGATTGGATAGACTCCGCCTTTACTCGGTAATCCATCTTCTCAAATAGTTAATGCCTGTTCTTGATAACAGTAACACACCACGAAGTATTCACTTTTTACGGGTAAATAATATCATTGGTATCGCTTACTGTCAATTCTTTTTTTCATTATTTCTTGTATATAGCCATCAAAGCTGCGCGCTTTAGCACCCAGCTTTCAAGAGAAGCTGCACACACTAGAAGCATATCCTGACACCTGCCTATGCGATGGCCATGTCTTCTTGTACACCATTGCCGTTTTCCAATGATGAGCACCCCGGCAATGGATCCATCACACTGTCCCACTGCTTTCACATACCCTTTTGGCGCATGGCTTTTGGTGCATGCAGGAAAGGATAGCATACTCATACAGGGTACGGTTCTCATGCGGTGACGATGCTATAAAAACAGGGAAATCCAATGCTGTGATATGCAGCAACAGCAGCTCGGATTCCCCTTTTCAATACGATTGAAAGCCGCGAATGCGAAGACAGCAGCGATATGATTTCTATATCATACCTTCTGCTTTTCTCCCTGCTGATAGGCCTCATACAGAGCTTGTCCGCTTTTACAGCCTTTTGAACAGCCGCTGCATCCCCCACTGCAGGATTCCTCTTTGCGAATCGAACGCAGTGCAAGGATGATCAGCAGCAGCAAAAGTAACGAAATGATAATGGTAGCCATCCTTCATCAACCCTCTCTTTCTTGGTGTCAGGCATTGATATTTACTTTTTCAAGCTGCACCTGTTTTTTAGATTCCGGACGGAATAGCAGATACAGCATAACCAGCAGGAAAAGCAGAGCGATGATCGTACCGATACCGAATACGCCGGTTGTAAAGAAGGTTGCGAACTGGAATATCATAAAGGCGATCACATAGGCGAATACACACTGATAAGCGACAGCGAAAATCGTCCATTTCGCATTGTTCATTTCACGCTTGATCGCACCGATTGCAGCAAAGCATGGTGCGCACAGCAGATTGAAAACCAGGAAGGAGTACGCTGCAGCAACCGTGAAGCTTGCTGCCAGCGTTCCCCAGATTTCCGATCCATCCTCTGCCACTTCGGCAAAGCCGTACAGGATACCAAAGGTAGCCACGACATTTTCCTTTGCGACCAGACCGGTAATTGCGGCAACGGATGCCTGCCAGTCTCCCCAGCCCAGCGGTGCAAACAGCGGTGAAATTGCAGAACCCAGATTTGCCAGGAAGCTTTCGTTCAGCTGCGTTTCTTCCAGCATGGTGAAGCTTCCGTTCACGAAGCCGAAGTTGGAAGTAAACCAGATAAAGATCGTAGAGAGCAGGATAATGCTTCCCGCTTTTTTGATAAAGCTTGTGCCGCGCTCCCACATGCTGCGAAGAACATTCAAAGCCTTTGGAACGTGGTAGGCAGGAAGCTCCATGACAAACGGCGAAGGATCCCCTGCAAACATACGTGTTTTCTTCAAAATAATACCGGACATTATGATAGCAGCGATGCCTACAAAATATGCGCTCGGTGCCACCCAGCTTGCTCCGTGGAACAGTGCCCCGGCAATCAGTGCAATAATAGGAAGCTTGGCGCTGCATGGAATGAAGGTCGTTGTCATGATCGTCATACGTCGATCCTTTTCACTTTCAATCGTACGGCTTGCCATAATTCCAGGCACACCGCAGCCGGTCCCGATCAGCATCGGAATGAAGGATTTACCGGATAATCCAAATTTGCGGAAGATACGGTCCATGATAAAGGCAATACGTGCCATATAGCCGCAGTCTTCCAGAATTGCCAGAAACAGGAAGAGCACCAGCATCTGCGGAACAAAGCCGAGAACTGCACCGATACCGGCAATGATACCATCGACAAGCAGAGAAACCAGCCAGCCTGCGGTTCCGATGCCTTCCAGAAAGGAAGTCACGGCAGGAGGAATGACATCTCCAAACAGCACATCATTCGTCCAGTCCGTAACGTACGTACCAACCGTTGTTACGGATACATAGTATACCAGATACATCACCACAGCGAAGATCGGCAGTGCGAGCCAGCGATTGGTAACAACATGATCTATACGATCAGATACACTCATACCACTGTGTTTTTTCACATAGGTTTGCTTCATGAGCTTAGCAATGTATGCATAGCGTTCATTTGTGATAATGCTTTCCGCATCATCGTCATAGCTGTCCTCCAGCTCCTTGCGCAAGGCGTTTACGATGTTGCTGTCTGTACTGTTCAGCGGTGCAGATGTCAAAATTTTCTCATCATTTTCCAGATATTTTACCGCATACCAGAAGCTGCTGGCTCCCTTTGCCTGCACAGCACTCAAATCAGCTATGTTCAGCAGACAATCCTTCAGCAGTCCTTCATAAATATTGGTAAAGGCAGTGTTTTTGCTATTGAGCATACCGACTGCTTTCTGAATCAGTTCATCCAGTCCGCGGTTTTTCAATGCGGATACTTCCACAACCGGGATATTTAACAGATCAGACAGCTTGCCTGTATCGATTTCTGTTTTATTCTGCTGAATCAAATCCATCATATTCAGTGCCGCAACAACCGGAATACCCGTTTCCTGCAGCTGTGTTGTCAGATACAGATTCCTCTCCAGATTTGTTGCGTCGATAATATTGATAATCAAATCCGGCTGTTCTTCCACCAGATAGTTTCTTGCCACCACTTCATCCAGAGAATACGGTGACAGGGAATAGATACCCGGAAGGTCAGTAATCACGATATCTTTGTGACCCTTCAGCTTCCCTTCTTTTTTCTCTACGGTTACACCCGGCCAGTTACCTACATACTGATTACTGAGCGTCAGTGCATTGAACATCGTTGTCTTTCCACAGTTTGGATTTCCAGCCAATGCGATTCTGTACATAATCTCCCTCCTCTGTTAGTTTAACCTAACTCAATCTTCAAAAAAAATACATGTTATTCCACGTCGATTAGTGCCGCATCCGCCTTACGGATACTCAGTTCATAACCGCGCACGGTAAGCTCGATTGGATCTCCCAGCGGAGCAACCTTGCGGATATACACTTCCGTGTTTTTGGTAAGTCCCATGTCCATCAGCTTTTTCTTAACCGGTCCGGTAGAATTTAGTCTGCGGATTGTGACGCTGTTTCCGGGTTTTACTTCCTTTAATGTCATACTCATTTCCCTCCTATTTCACATGAATGCGGTTGGACAGGCTCTTATCCAATGCAATCCGTGTATCCTTTACGTGGATGATGACATTGCCGCTCAGCTCATTCACCACGCTTACGTCAGCACCCTCTACAAAACCAAGTGCCGCCAGATGACTGCGAACCTCATCCTTACCATTCACCTTTGCGATTTGAAAGTTTTTTCCAATCGGTGCAGCTGTCAGTACCATATGTCAACCTCCTTTGTTAGCGAACGCTAACCTTTCACACCAAAATATTAGCACAGGTTAACATGTCTGTCAACCAGTTTTTTCCTTGTATGCCCTTTCAGTTTTCGACTGTCAAGGAATATGCCCGAAGATAAGTGTAAAGAAACGATTTTATCGAAGGCTTTCTAAAACAACGAAATGCAGATCGAATGATCTGCACGCGTTTTTATGCATTGGCGAAGCGTTCTCCCAAGGACTCACAGGCATCCAGGCCGGCAGCATCCGGTGTGTAATTAATAATCAGTCCGTTTTCAAACAGATTGGCTCCGGCTGCTTCCACACGTTCCTCCCAGCTCTGCATCCATTCACCGCTGCCCCATCCGTAGGAGCCAAACAGCGCAACCTTTTTGTTCATCAGATTTCCTTCTGCCTGCATGAAGAAGGGTTCAAATTCTGACTCCTCCAGTACCTCCGCGCCCATAGCAGGACATCCGAAGATAATGTAATCATATGCGGATACATCCGGCTGATCTGCGACATGAACGACATCAGCATGCTTTCCTGCCTTTTCAACGCCCTGTGCAACAGCATTTGCCATAGCCTCTGTATTACCGGTTCCTGACCAGTATGCGATAAGAATATTCATGTAATTCCATCCTTTCCTAAGCTGTTATCAGCTGTTCCAGAGGAATGCCTTCCTGCAGTTTTTCCAGAGTACATTCCATGCTCTGCAGAAAGCGTGCCGTTGTTTTTCTCGCACGGGAGAGATTGTGATAAATCTTCCAGTATCCGATTTCCTGATAATTTTTTCCGTTGTTCTGTATAAACGACACAACATCATCCAGCGGATATCCGAGAAAGACACCGATTTCATGAGGAAAGCATTCCTTGCACATATGTTCCTGCAGATGATAAAGCGCCTGTCTGGTCGTCACAAAGCCGTATCCGAAAGCAGACAGAAACTGCTGTATATCCTCCTGACACAGATGCATATCCAGAAGATCCTTGCGATATACGAGGATCAGCTTGAAATCCGGTGAATGCTTCATAATCTGAAGATAAATCCGTTTTGGATTCAGACAGCGGTTATATGCCAGAACAAGTTCTTCTACATTTCCAACTTCACTATCTCTGCAGCTGAACAGGCAAGAAGGCTTCATACCCTCCAATGTCGGTGCTGCATAGTATGCAATCAGTTCAACAAACGACACAATGTTCCCTCCTTTATGTTAGATTAGTCTAACTATAATCCCAATAAGAAACAGAGGGAGTTCCTCTGCACATTAAGTAATCTTAATCTAACTTATGAAACAAGTATACTGCACCAGACTTCCGTATGTCAATCCCTTTTAAAACTTTTTCCTTTTTTTGGCTGTTTCCTTTTTTAGGTTTTTGCCCTTTTAGGCTTTTGACTTTTTAGGCTTTTGACTTTTTAGAATTTTCACTTTTTATGCCTTTTCCCTTTTAAAACTTTTTGCTTTTTAAGCCTTTTTCTTTTTAACATTCCTTTTATAAGCTTTCCCCTAAAACATATTCCATTTGCCTTAAAAGCCTTTTCATCCGTTCGTATCCCTTAAAATCCCCCATCCTTTCCTTGCTTTGCACTTGATACATATTTTAATTTGTTTCATCCGTTTTCTTTTATAGCTAATGATTCCCTCTGATTCACACATGATAAAGATCTTTTAAAATTTTTTCATTCACTCTCTTTACTCCCCCTATCACCTTTTTTCCCTTCCCAGGCTTTTTTTCATATCAGGGTACTCCCTCATTGACCTCAAGGTGCAAAATCAGCAGCGCAGTGAATTGTCCATTTGCATATATGAACGATTGTTACATTCTTTTCCAAGCAAGCATCCCCTTTTCATCCTTCCCTTCTTATCGGATGATAAGTTCTTTTTTATAAGACACCTGCGTTCATATGCTGGATATGTTAGCGGCGACCCTGCAAGAAATCAACAAAAGGCTTCAGAATGCTATGATCAGACAAAAAGAAATGTAAAAAGGAGAGGCGGGAAGTATTTGTAAAGTGGCTTCAACGAGAGATGTACGATAAGTGAATACAAGAGAAAAAGAAGGATAATGATTTTAGAGATGATGTAAAAAGATTTCGTAAGGATGAAGAAAAGCTTTAATAAAGGTGCGAATGGTGAAAAGGCAAGATGGTGTGAAACGAATTAAAAAGGGGATGAGGATAAGTGGCAAGTATACCAAAAGGCGAATCAGAAAACAGGATACAGCAGTTAACAACAGGTTTTCACATCCCCTTCTGCATACAGCAAGAGCGAATACGTACAGGAAAATGGCATTGACACTTTTTGTTAGCCATGCTAAACTTTACCCAGAAAAGGGGTGAGATGATGGCAACCATCATAATACTTATACTGCTCGTTTTGTATATTGTCTTTGCCTTCCATCGGTCAAGAAACAGAATAAAAAACGGCTGCTGCGGTGGCGGTGGACCTGTATTCAGAGAAAGCGTACAGACGGATCAATATGCAATACATGAGCAGTATCATATACGCGGCATGCATTGTGAAAACTGCGCGGCAAGCATTGAACACAGGCTTAATCATATGCAGGATACAGCTGCCCTTGTAAATCTTCAAAAAGAAGTTGTTGATGTATACAGCAATCATCCGCTCAATAAAGAGGAGCTGTTTCAAGCCATTCAAGCATTGGGGTATGAAGCGTATGAGTGATATCAGCTATAATCGCCGGGTTCGCTATTACATCGCGCTCTACGAGCTGTTTCAGGAGCAGGAATGTCTGCACTGTGTGGATATTGCCAGAAAGCTGTCCATCTCACTGCCGGCAGCCAGCCGTATGCTTCAAAAGCTGATCAGCGAAGGACTGATTGAGAAAAAAAGCTATCAGAGCATTTGTCTTACAGAGGTTGGAAGGGGACTGCTGCAGACAACCTATCACACATATTGCGAGCTGATTTCCTATTTTTCCCGCATACCCAATTTCACCGAGGAGGATCGTCTGGAAAGCTCCCTTCTCTGCCTGGGATCCTTTCCGCTATCCCGTATCGAAAAGCTGGTAAAGAGCGCAGACTGCATATAAACAGAAAAAAGGTGTCAAACACGTATTAGATAAAATAAGTGTTAACACCTTTTTTTGTATGCAGGTCAGGTTTTATTTTTCTTCCTTGACCGTAAAATACTGATCAGTTGCCGCTGTGATTTCCGTTGCCAGATCACGCTGCTGGAAGTTCTCTTTTCCACTGTCGCATAACGGGCACAGATAATCATCTGCTTCCTTTGTGAAATCCTCACCGTCATAGGTGTATCCACAAATACTGCACATCCATGTCATATCATATGTCCTCACTTTCTCTGTGAGTTATTATACACAATAAATGCACATCTGTCATTTCTTTTGCCAGCTTATATAGCTTCGAATCTCTGCCGCAGGTCCTCCAGTATATCGTCAATATGCTCGGTGCCTATGGAAAGACGCACCGTCTGCGGTGTGATTTTGACAGCTGCCAGCTCCTGCGCACTCATCTGTGAGTGGGTTGTGGAGGCCGGATGAATCACGAGGGATTTCACGTCCGCCACATTTGCAAGCAGCGAGAATACGGACAGGGATTCCGTAAAGGTTCTCGCCTGTTCTTCACTTCCCTTTATTTCAAAGGTGAAGATAGAAGCGCCTCCCTGCGGATAATAGAGATCATACAATTCTTTCTCTCTCCCCTGTGCAAGAGAGGGATGATGCACCGCAGCAACCTTCGGCTGCTTCTGCAAAAAGTCAACGACCTTAACTGCATTTTCAACGTGGCGTTCCACACGCAGAGATAATGTTTCCAGCCCCTGCAGCAGAAGAAACGAATTGAACGGGGACAGACATGCTCCCTGATCACGCATCAATGTAGTGCGAATTTTCATGATATAGGCGATGTTCCCCACGGCTTGCGTAAAGACAATGCCGTGATAGGAAGGATTTGGTTTTGACAGTCCCGGGAATTTATCGTTCTGTGTCCAATCAAAGCGTCCTCCGTCCACAATGACTCCGCCCATAACCGTTCCATGCCCGCCGATGAACTTGGTTGCGGAATGAACAACGATATCTGCTCCGTGCTCCAGCGGACGGAATAGAAACGGTGTGGCAAATGTGTTATCAACAATCACCGGAATACCATGGCGATGGGCGATTTCGGATACCGCCTCCAGATCAATGATATCCGCATTCGGATTTCCAAGAGATTCCAGATATACAGCCTTCGTATTATCCTGAATGGCTGCTTCAAAATTCTTCGGATCACTGCCGTCCACAAATGAAGTTGTGATGCCGCTGTCTGTCAGTGTGTTAGCGAACAGATTATAGGTCCCTCCATAGACCGTAGAGGAGGAAACGATATGATCACCACAGGTCACAATATTGCGAATCGCATAATCGATCGCCGCTGATCCAGATGCTGTAGCCAGTGCCGCAGCTCCATGCTCCAATGCGGCCATACGCTGCTCAAACACATCCGAAGTCGGATTCATCAGACGGCTGTAGATATTGCCCCCCTCGCTTAAGGCGAAACGCTGCGCTGCCTGCTTGGAATCCTTGAATACATAGGATGTTGTCGCATAGATCGGTACTGCTCTTGCATCGGTTGCACTATCCGGTTCTTCCTGTCCGGCATGCAGCTGCAGGGTTTCAAATTTATATGCTTTCTCTTTCATATGGGTTCCTCTCTTCCAAAACCTAGTGTTTTAGTAGGTTTATTGAAATTATACGGGGTGAATGCATGGATGTCAATATATTTTCACAGTTTTGTGAAAATAACATCATCTATAATGAAAATAATTTCACACAGGCGTATTGTCTTCCTATATAGCCCCTGCATGACATGCAAGTATTGTTTCTTCGACAGTACTTATACAACATATCGCATGGATAGCCTGCAATATCGCTCCTTCGCTACTTGCCCCTAGGAATCGCATAGGATACAACATATCGCGCACTGCAACACATATAAAAAGAGTCAGGGAAACCAAATTGAATTCCTTGACTCTATCCTTCTTTACTTAATTTGCAGTTCTTTTTTCTTTTTCAAAATCAAGAGGATACCGCCTGCCACAAGAGCACCAAGCATGCCTAACGCGTATATCTGCGCCTGTGTTTTATCACCTGTATCAACACCCTTTTCCGCTTTGTCTGCACTTCCCTTTTTCTGAGGTTCTTCAAATGTATCCGTCTTTGCAGAATCAAGAGGTGCGTTCTGTTGTGGGCTATCAGGTTTACCGGCATCCGGTATTTCCGGTTTTCCTTCCGACGTGCTTTCTTTGTCATCCTCCTGCGGTTTATTTGTATCCGGAATTTCCGAAGGCCCATTGTTATCGCCTGAACCTACTTTTTCTATCGTAACCGGTGCGATTGCATCCATACCGGATACTTCATTTACCGCATATACATCGTTTACAGTTTTCAGACTGTCTTCGATTACGCTAACTTCCGCCTTCGTTCCAGCGGCAAGATGCAATTCCACCGTTCCAAGATGCAATTCATCCTGTGCATACAGATGCTCATCACCGGAAAGATAAATTGTCAGCCTCCCGGTATTCTCCTGATAGCGCCATTCCTGTACGCCGCTTTTGATATTCTGGTGAAACTTGAATTGTACATGTTCTTTCCGTACCTTCCCCTGCGTCGCCTTGATCTGAAAGCTCAGTTGCAAGGAACGTATCGTATCCTTGGTATCGAATGGAATCAAAACCGCCTCTACCTGATTCTCATTCCCCGTAAGGATGATGCTTTCAACAGTATCTGCCTGAATGGTGATAGGACCTGCCAATAGACAAATCAGTAACAGGGATACTCCTCGCTGTAGCCATGTTTTCATCAGCCTTCTCCTTTCTTTTCAGTATTATTTTGTCAATGTGATTTCCGGCAAGATTTCCGGAATATTGACCAGCAGGGTATCGCTGACCAGCCGCTGTCCTTCATTGGTCAGGGCATTGTCCACACGATACAGCTCTGCACGTACTTTTTCAGGCAGATTTACACTTTTCAAATCGTTCGGTGCAATCCAGTATACCCAGGTACCCTCGGAAACCTCTCCAAGCAATGCATCCTGTGGATTTGGGGCAAAAATAACCTGATTGGCAATCAAAGACCCCTCTGCGTCTGTTCCGCCGATGATATTTCCTGCTTCATCGTACAGCATAACGACATTATAAGCCGGGTTGCCCTTATAGGTTCCTGTAAAAATCAGAGATTCCTTTTCAATCTTCTGTTCCTCATGCGTTTCGTCTTTTTCCTGAAGGATATAATCTTCTTTCAGAATACCGATTGACGCTGTCTTTGTCACTTCCTCATCGTAAAATTCGATATTATCACCGGTTGGTCCCAGGATATCCAATTCCGGAATGACCAGAGTTTTATTTTTCTGATTCAAGGCGGTGATGCGTACATAAACAGCATCATAGGTTGCTATCCATGGATCATTATTTGCATTCTGGAAATAGACGGTTGCCACATCATTCGTAAAGTCAAAGGTTCCTTCTTTAAGCTTTTTGAATGTTTTGCCATCCTGACTGATTTCAATTCTGTAATTTGTTATATCATTGCGATCATCCTTGCCGCGGTGATAACGCAGCGCTGTCACTTCCGTGGTTTTTCCCATATTGATCGTAATCTGCGGATTCGCATTCGTAGATGCACCGGTATAGGTGTTTTCCTCTGCCCTGCTGTCATCAATCATGCGGTATGCCGCTGACTTCAGCTGCGGAGCACATGGATCCTCTCCTTCTGCCGGTTTTTGTTCATCGTCTTTTGACAGCATATTCGTCGTAATGGTCCAGTTTTCCTTGACCTGACTGCCGTCACCCTCTACCTTGACAGGAGAAACCTGTACAGCAGCGGAGCGATTCAGGAATTTATCAACCACAGTTACCTTGTAGGAAACAGAACGGTTACTCATAGGACCTAGCTGATCCGTGAATTCGTTATCCATGGTAAAACCGACAACCTCATCCATCTGCTTCCCCTGTTCGTAGGTCGTTCTGACAATTTCATAGCCAAGGATAGCTTCTGCCTGTTCCGCTGTATTGCCCAGTGTCAGTGTTACGCTGGAGCGGTCATTCTTTGAAACAGATGCCGTAGCGACATCCCTGCCGCTGATACCTTCACTTGCCCCATGCTCGATTTCATAGGCACGTGCTTCATCATTTACATAATAAATGGCGCGTGTTTCCTTTTCAAACTGCTGCATATATGCCTTGGTATCCGCATCCATCACCATACCCCAGCGCTGGAAGAAGTCACTCAAATCCTTTTCTGCCGCAGCACTCGCCAGACGCATGATATTCTGTTTCCCGTCCCTGCCGAGTGTCAGCTTTATACCACCAGGTGCAGGTGCCAATGCTGTATTTCTAGCATAGCTGTCAACGCGTGCAAAGAATAGATTCTCGAATATTTCATCATAATCCGCATATGTCCTGTAGTTATATCCGCGATCATATGCCAGATGCAGCTGCCAGTACATGCCAAGCTGTGTGAATACATTTTCACTGCGTCCTGTTACATTGGATGTAACTTTCTGATACACATCCTCATATTTGAAACGCACACCGTTATTTGTCTCATCCGCCTGTGCCAGAAGGGAGAAATAATTGTTCGTGATTTCAGCGATTGCATAGCTTCCCTGATTGATATTGTGCCCGATTTCATGGGCAATGCCCCAGCCGAAGTATTTCCCGGCTCCGACCTTCTTTCCGTTTTCATCAATTTCTACAGGCTTGCTGTTTACCAGAGCGCTTGTGGATCCCCATTCAATCCCGATATGATTGCCCGCCGCATACATAAAGGCGCCGTCAAACATTTTCATATATCGGATATTCAAATGCTGTGCAGGCAAATGATTCTTGTCCTTCACATTTTGTGCAGTGCCTTCTTTAAAGTTATTGGTGAGTCCCTTATGCTGATAGAAAAGTGTCATCATGTCATCCATTGCCTTTAAGGAAGCGTTTAGCTTTTCAGCACCTGCCTCGACAGAATCGGCTTTGACTGCATTCCACACCTGTGAAGCCGGTATGGAGTACATCATCTGATCCAGCATAATATCCGTGATATTCAAAACACACGTTTTCTCATCATATGTATAGTCAACCTGCTCATTGCCCTCTGTTTTGTGAGCTTTCTCATGCTGCTGCTGTAAATTCGGTACAAAGCTTTGCAGTTCTTCGACATAGGTGCGAATTCTTTTCATTCGTTCTTCCGTATCCTTCACCTGATACAGATCCAGCTTTAGAACCCTTGTACCTGAACTGACTCTAACAGCATACTGATCTGTATCCTTGTTTCCATTATATTGAATATAGAGCGAGCCGCCCTTTTCAACATCGGTTGAAGTGATCTGCGGAATTGTTATCTCATTCTTGCCGACCTTTAAGTTCGCAACCGTCTTGGCAAATCCGCTTGCCTCTGCATGCTGCTGCGTTGCTATAAGACTCAAGGAACTGTTCTGCCCGCTTTTCATTCCCGGATTTCCGACATAAATGACCAGCTCCTGTCCTGCATATGCACTGATGCCCAGCGGCTGCCATGCATTCAGACCGCCAACAGCAATACCGGAATCCTTATTTGAGCGAAGACCGGCATGAACAGCAATCGTATCGTTCAGCTTATCCTGATCCTCAAACAGCTGTTTCGCTGTATCCAATTCCGTCTGCAGTGCTTTTTGATCTGGATGATATTCTCCATGATCCTTGGTATCAAGACGCTGCTGCAGTGTATTCAGCTGCTCAGCACTGACACCCTTTGTGAGCGTCAGATGGAGATCATCTGCAAATAATGCCTGAATATCCGATTCCAGAGAATCGTATTGGAAGAAACGGATTTCCGCTACCATGATGTTTCTTACACCGCCGGATGTAGTCAGCCCAAAACGCACCCTGTTTGTTTTGACCGGCTCTGCGAGCTTGATAACATAATATTTTCTTCCCTGTCCATCATCCTTCTGTTGAATGCGGACATCCGCTGCCTGTATTTCTTTATTTTGTGCACTGTCCCAATAATAAATCGCCGCAGCACCATAGCCTACCGTATCCATCGGCGCAGCCAGTGTGAAACGATCCATCGTGTATTCCTGATCCAGTTGTACGGTTGTACCCCACTGCCATTGGTGATAGCTGACCGCATCATCCCAGTCCTCTAAACGATAGTAGGATTCATAGCTGTCATCCACTAGACCATTCGCACTTTTCGCATCCGTATCCAAACTGCTGTTCACCATGCTTCCAACAACATGCTTCGCACTTACGATATGCTGTGTGAGCTTTCCTTCCCCATGGGAATCGTTAATCAGCTTATAGGAAGGCATATTCGCACGCTTTGCACTTAAAGTGGAAGCTTTAACCATCAGGGAGGCAGGACCTTCCCCTAATTCATTCACTCCTGTAACATATAAAACATACGTCGTTTCATCCTTCAGATCATTCAATGTAGTACCTGCTTTTGTGATATTGCTGATTTTGGTAAAGGATTTCTGCGCTTCTTCTTTATAGAATACATTATAGCTGTCCGTATCCTTCATGTTTTTCCATGATACGTTTATGGAGCGATATCCGCCGGATGCCTTTACATCGTCCGGTGCCGCTGGCTTACTGCTGGTCTGCGGTGTCATTTTTATCGGTGCTGAATACCCGCTTTTCCAATCACCGTTCACAGACTGTACGGATACCATATAATCCTTTTTATTTTCCAGCTTATCCTTCTTAAATTGTGTGACCGTCACACTCGGTACCGTTATTTTGATAACCTCGCTGTGTCCGTCTGCCTCAATTCTTACCTCATATCCCGTTACATTTCTTTCCGGCGTCCATGAAACTGTGAATTTTTTGTCTCCGACAGTCCCCTGCAGATTTTTCGGTATGTTCATCTCCGGCTCCGGGATCCGTGTTTCCATATCATTTAAGAATTCAACCTTGGAAATTTCTACCAGACTCCCCTGCTTTTGCGTCGTTTTCGTTACCTTAATCGTCACCCTTTTAACCGCGATCTGATCACCGAGATGTACAATCAGATTTCCCTTTGCATCCATTTCCACATAAGGTGAGGAAGCAGAACGACGGGAACGGTAGTAATTAACGATCGGTATTTGCAGTGGCTCAGCCTGTCCCTCAATTTCAACAAGGACCATGCCATCCGCAATTTTGTTTGCACTCTCAACCGGCGCCTGAATGGTAAAGCCCTCCATGCGGATCGGCTGTTCACTCCTCTGGAAATCAAAGGTCAGCTGCAACGGATTTTCCGTACTGATTGCCTGCCCGTCTGTATTTTTCAATGTCACAACAGATTCCGCCTCCAATACATCCTCCAGCTTTCCTGAAACAAGCTCTGTTCCCTCCTCTATGGAAACACCTACTGCGCTATTTGGAACTCGCCTTTCAACCGCAGAGGTCTGCTGCTTGTATTCCTTCCCTTCATCATATAGCTTCTGCAAATCCGCAAGATCTACCTTTCCATCATGATTGATGTCATAGATGGTATCTCCGCTCTCCTGATCCAGCGCATCAATGAATTCCTTGATCTGCAAATTCGATGCCTCATATGCCAGCAATCCGGGCTGCACAGCGTTGGATTGCTGTGGTGCTGAACCAAGATAGAGCTGAATGCTTTGATCATAGCCATCCATCTGAAATATCTGTTCATACATTCGATACCCCTTCGCAGCTACCTGCAATGTATAGGTTCCTTCCGAAAGATTTTCAAAAACAGTAGATGTCTTGGAAGCTCCCTGCGTAGCCTCCATAACAGCAGTTCTTGTCTCCTCTTCAGATTCGTGCTTCAGCGTCAATAAAAAGCTCTGACGCTCAGCTACTCCTTTTCCTGTTAAAAAAGAAACGGTAATACTGCCGTTGATCTGTTTTTTAACAGGCACCTCTTTGCCTTCCTCGTTATGTTGTTCCTTGAGAGCTGTTTGTGGTTTCTCATCACTTTGATCCTGTGTCTGCGTTCCCTCAGCTGCTTCCGATACCGTCTGCACCGGCTGCTCTTGTTCATTGACCACTGCTTTTGACTGCTGCTCCTCAGACTGCTCCTGCACTTCAACAGGCGTTTCTGAATCAGTTTCAGCCTTCATATAGCCGGAAGGAGAACCAAGCGTTAATTGTAACAGCATACATCCAGCAAGGATCAGGGAAAACCATCGTTTCATAACCTCTCCACACCTTTCTCTGTAACATCTGTACAGATTGCTATATACAGAATTACTGTAAGAATTATAACCGTTTTATCTTTTATAAGGCAATAAAAAAGCTCTTTTTTTATCAAAAAGGTTATAATTTCATCCATAAAACTTACATTAAAAAATTTCCCTTCCACAAAGGACAGACTTTTTGCACAACCGTTTTTTCTTCATCCAAGAAGAAATTACAAAAGAAGAGGTCGTTCACTTTAAAGCGCAGTACATCTTCATTGTATATGAAAAAAACAGCCGTGAGATGATTCCCGCAGCTGTCTGCTTGTTTTATTGAAACTTCTGTTCCGGTATATGGAATAGCGTGCAGGCACGCTTCTTGATCATTCTGTACGCAGGGCGGTAACCGGGTCCTCCTGCGCTGCTTTCTTTGATGGTATCAAACCGCCAATCAGTGTCAGAATGACACTTAGTACAATCAGGATGATACCTCCTGCCAGCGGCAGTGCCGCGCTGACCTCCACATTGCCTGCCAAATGATGGATCAGCATATTGCCAGGTATGAGCAGCAGCAGAGTGATAATAATCCCAAGAAGTCCTGCCAGCAGTCCGATGATAAATGTCTCCGCATTGAATACCTGCGAAATATTCTTCTTGGAGGCACCGATTGCACGCAGAATACCAATTTCCTTCTTGCGCTCGAGAACACTGATGTAGGTGATAACACCAATCATAATAGACGATACCACAAGCGATATTGCGACGAATGCAATCAGTACATAGCTGATAACATTGATGATATCAGTCACCGAGGACATCAGTGTACCCACATAATCGGTATAGGAAATCACCTTGTCTTCATCCACCTTTTCCATTTTGGCATTATAGCCATCCAGTACATCAATCACCTTCTGCTTGCTTTCAAAATTTTTCGGATAGATGCTGATGCCGCCCGGTTTATCCAGATCGGCATATCCAAGATTTTTCAAATTTCCATCATAGGAGGAGACCTCTGTGGTCATCAAGGACATCATCAGCTCTGAAAGCTCTTCTTCATTCATATTCATTTTAATCGCCTTGGAAAAAACGCTTGCGTCAATCTGAATTGCATCCTGCATACTGCTGGCAAGATTCCCCAGCTGGCTCTGCAGCTGTGTGCTCAATTCCTTTTGCAGCTGCGCCGTCAGTGTGGATGCATACTGTGTCATGATCGTCTGCATCTGCTTCTGCAGCTGTACCTCAAATTGCTCTGTCAGACCGCTTTGCTGCAGCAGCGTGCTCATTTCCTTCTGAATCAGCGCCTGTGCAGAATCTGTCTGTAGATAGGCAAGGAAATATTCATTCATCCTGGTAGGATCCAGCAGTGCATGCTCCACCATATATTTCTGAAAATCTGTCTGTAATGCTGTTGCCAGCACTTGCAGCTGCTCCTGTGAAATCTGAACATCCAGATTGGACAGGATACGTTGAAAATCAAGCTGCGGCAGCTTTGCCATATCAACCTTGATTCCGCTGAGATCAAGCTTTGCCATATCCATATTCAGCTTACTCTGATCAAAGGTAAAGGCCTGTTTCAGCATCTGTGTATCTACAGTGAATAAAGAATTCATATCAAATGTATTGCTGCTTTTATCTGTAAACGCCTTACCGGTAAATACATCCGTATCCGGCTTTGCCAGCTGTTTCTTAACGATTTCACTGTTCTTAGCCTGCTCGATCACATGCATGGTCAGCTCAGCAGGATAACCGATTCCTGCTTTCAGCATTGTCGCAGTCGCAGAGCTGCTAGGCTGAACAACGCCGACGATTTTTATGTTTTCCCCGTTTTGGATCAGCTGCTTCATATACTTTTTATCTTCTGTCTTATCCTTATATACGTGATAGTTTTTGTCATATACATAATAATCTGCAGCATCGACTAGCTTATAGGTAGTTCCCACAAGCTCATCATAGCTGTAGGAACGACTCTCATCCGGAACCTTTACCTTCACGTCTCTAGAGAATTGCTCCACCATTTTGTCAAGCTCCTCATAATCGCGTAGTCCCAGTGTATACAGCATAAAATCATTGATATTGCCGTTCTTTGTCAAAACCAGAACACATTCATTATACCGCTTGGGCCATCTGCCTGCTTTGATATCGTATTGATCCTCATACAGCCCGGTATCCTGCGGCATCTGGTAAAACACATCAGTGCTCATCATAGAGGACATCATGCTGTTGGTATTGTTGGAGGAGCCAAAGCCTAGTGAGGAAAAGGAGGTATCCGGATGTACCTGACGCAGGGTATCCTTTTTAGCACTATAAATCTGCGGTGCTACCGCATAGGTATATTCAATGGAATTGGTATTTTTCTCAAGATCGGTTTTTCCGTTATCCAGATACTGCTTCAGTGATGTCAGATCATTGGAACCGATTTTTGAAAACATGTTCGTAATCATTTGGGAAACGTGAATTTTATCTTCCTCGTCGTCTCCCTGCTTTTGACCGGGATGCGTATCTGTCATCATGGATGTAATATCAAAGCCTGTACTCTGAATTTGCAGCGGATATTCGGACAGGGTTTCTTCCTCGATGGATTGAATATACTGATTCACACCGTTGGAAAGGGAAAGTATCAATGCGATTCCAATAATTCCGATTGAACCGGCAAAAGATGTCAGTATGGTTCTCGCCTTTTTGGTGCGAAGATTATTAAAGCTCAGTGACAGTGAGGTCAGAAAGGACATGGATGACTTTCCCATATTTTCATGCTTGGGCTGTTCCAACCCGTCTTCACATATTGCATAGGGATCGGAATCACTGCGAATTCTGCCATCCCGCAGCGATACGATACGGGTTGCATAATCCTGTGCCAGCTCCGGATTATGGGTAACCATGACCACAAGACGATCCTTGGCAACCTCCTTCAGCAGATTCATAACCTGCACACTCGTTTCACTGTCCAGTGCTCCGGTCGGCTCATCTGCCAGCAGAATATCCGGATCATTCACCAGTGCACGTGCTATGGCAACACGCTGCATCTGTCCGCCTGACATCTGATTCGGCTTTTTATGTCCCTGATTGCCCAGACCAACCTCCTCCAGAGCCTTTCTGGCCTTTTCTCTTCGCTCTGCCTTGGATATACCGGAAATCGTCAGTGCAAGCTCAACATTTGCCAGCACTGTCTGGTGCGGTATCAGATTATAGCTTTGAAAGACAAAACCAATGGTATGATTTCGATATGAATCCCAGTCTCTGTCACGGTATTTCTTTGTTGAAATACCATTGATGATCAAATCTCCCTGATCATAACGATCCAGTCCTCCAATGATATTTAAAAGGGTCGTTTTACCGGAGCCACTCGGTCCCAGTATAGCGACAAATTCATTGTCCCGCAAATTCAGGCTAACGCCATCCAATGCCTTTTGTATCAAATTTCCAGTCTTATACTGCTTAAATATATTTTTTATTTGAAGCATATCGAACACCCTTTCCCGAATCCTGTTTCCTTCTATTACAGAAAAACAGGTCTGTTATGTGAATTATACGCAAATATCTCGAGAAATTCAATCATGTAAGGAAAGGAAACCTTGTTTTTCAAAGAAAACCGTGCATTTCCCACGTATTCACATCGTTTTTCAATTTCTAAAGGGATACGAATAGCATAAGCATCGTCCTTTCATCGATACTTTTTGCCTTTTAATAAAATCTAAAAAGCATCCAAAGGAGAAATATATTTTCTCTATGCAAAACATCAAAGAGCTTGAACTATCTAAAAAATGAGAATATCTATGATGACATTATCAAGTTTCAACTTCTCACTGGACTACGCATTGGCGAAACATTGGCTATTGCAATGAATGATATTAACTTTAATGAAAACTATATCGATATTAACAAATCTGTTTCAAGAGTAAATAAAGAATTTATTGTTGATACTCCTAAAAGCAATAATTCTTATCGAAGAATCTATATAAATAAGCTACTGAAAGAAATTATTAATCATAACTTGAAATCAAATCTTTCTATTTTCAATTCAAGATATGTTGATATGCTTTTTAGATTCACTTATTGTGAAGTAGTAATGATGAACGTATGTCTGAAATCATGTTTTGTTAAACTGTGACAAGCAGTATTCTTGCGAATAGCCTTTAGTTTAGAGCGAACATTGGCATAATGAACGTAAGTATCGACTATTAGAATAACATCCGATATCCAGTTTCACACAGCACATGAAGCTAGCGTACAGATATCTTTAAGTGTTGAAAATATATGTAATAGCCTTCCCCTCTCCCCCCTAAATAAGCACCAAAAATAAATTCAAAGCATAATTAATGATACTTCATCATACTACAAGATACAAAAAAGCTCGAATCTATCGAGCTTTTCGTATCCTATTGTATTTTTAGTATTGTGTAGTATTTTTGAGTATCTACTCGACACCGAGAATAAAGCTGTACACCGGCTGATTTCCGCTGTTTACTTCCACTTCAACATCGTATTTATCTTCAATGTAGGAAGCAATTCCCTGTGCTTCTTCTTCCGTGATGTCCTCACCATAAATCAGTGTAACGATTTCGCTTTCCTCATCCACCATGGCATCAATCAAATGACGTGTCGTATCCAGCTTATCCGGATTCGATACAATGATATCCTTTTCCAGAATACCCATGTAATCCCCTTCACGGATTTCCATGCCTTCAAAGGTTGTATCCTTAATCGCATACGTTACCTGTCCGGTTTTCACAAGTGCAATCGCATCGCTCATTTCCGAAAGATTCATATCAAAATCTACCTCCGGATTAAACATGATGCATGCGCTCAGTCCCTGTGGAATCGTCTTCGTCGGAATAACCTCCACATGCTGATCCTCACATACCGATGCCGCCTGCTGTGCCGCAAGCACAATATTGGAGTTGTTCGGCAGAATGAAGATATGCTCGGCATTCACCTTATCGATTGCCTGTACAAAATCCTCAGTAGAAGGATTCATCGTCTGCCCGCCACTGATGACATAATCGGCACGAAGCTCTGTAAACATATCCTTCAGTCCATCTCCAGCCGCAACTGTGATGATGGCATATTTGCTCTTCGGCTGCTGTGGCGCCTCTTCTTTTTCAACTGCGGCATTCATCATGATGTTTTCATGCTGCTCCTGCATGTTTTCCACCTTCAGCTTGACAAATTCTCCATAGCGCTGTCCCATGTTCAGGGCATCTCCCGGTGTCAGTGTATGCACATGCACCTTTACGATATCATCATCCTGCACACAGACGATGGAATTCCCGATGCTTGCCAGAGAATCACGCAGAGATTCCTCTCTGAAATTTTTCATGCCGCGCTCAGACAGACGAATGATGAATTCCGTACAATAACCGAATTCCTCACTTTCCATGGATGCCTGAACACCCTCGCTTGTTTCGCCTGCTTCCTCTTTCTGAATGATTGTTCCCTTCATTGCAGAAAGGAAGCCTTCAAAAATCGTCACAAGTCCAGCACCGCCGCTATCCACAACGCCGACTTCCTTCAAGACAGGCAACAGCTCCGGTGTACGAATCAAAGACTCCTTGGATTCCTCCACCATCTTTTCCATAACCTGCGTTACCGTTACATCCTGTGTAGAAGTCGCATAGGCATACGTATAATCAGCAGCCTCACGCACAACGGTCAGAATCGTTCCTTCAACAGGACGCATTACTGCCTTATACGCTACTCTGGACCCCTGTACCAGTGCATTTGCCAGCTGGAATCCGTTGATTTCCTTCATGCCTTCCACACCCTGATACAGACCGCGGAAAATCTGAGAGGTAATAACACCGGAGTTACCGCGCGCCCCCATCAGCAGTCCCTTGGACAATACCTTGGCGATTTCACAGACATCATCACTCGGACAGGCCAGCGCATCCTGTACACCGGCATTGAATGTCAACGACATATTTGTTCCCGTATCTCCATCCGGTACCGGGAATACGTTTAATGCATCGATTTCACTGAATTTGTTGGACAGCAGATTCGCACCGCTGGCCAGCATATCCTTAAATAAACTTCCGTTAATTGTCTCCATATGCAGTACCTATTTCATAACCTTTACATCCTGCACATAGACATTCACTTTTTTGAATTCCAGTTCCAGGGATTTTTCAAGCATATATTTCACACGTTGCTGCACTTCGTAAACAATCTCGCTGATTTTTACTCCGTGAGACACTACGATGTACAGGTCCAGCTCCAGATGATCATCCTTCTGGCGAACCACAACACCTTTTGCGTAATTTTCTTTCTTTAACAGTTCTGCGATACCGTCCTTCAGAAATTTCTGAGATGCCATACCGACTACCCCATAGCATTCTGTCACAACACCGCCAGCCAATGAAGCAATGGCATCAATGGAAATTTCGATATTTCCATACTGTGTACTTTTAGAGATTGACATAATATTCCTCCTTACATCTTATTTATTATACCAAAAACCGTATAGATTTCCAAGAATGTTCCTTCTTTTCTTGCCTGTTTATTCTTTTTTACTGCAATTTTCGTTATGTATGGAATGCGTAGCAGCATCCGGCCATAGGCAGACATTGCTCTTTTTCAGACGCTTCAGCGTTCCCAGATAGTCGTTGAGCAGCGGCATGGACTCATAGGAGGTGAAAATGGTATTCCCGTCCTGCATGATGATTTTCACCATATGCTTGTCATACGATGTTTCATACGGAACCATTTCCGAAATCATCTGCACGATGGAATCGTCCACCTTCTGCTTTCCGCCAAAGCTCTTGGCAAGCTTTTTTCGCTCTGCAGCCGTAAAGCCGTCCACGAGCGGATAATTGACAATCGTATCCAGCTTAGCGCTGTCGATCACCAGACTGCTTCCGTCATTCACCAATGCATAGTTTTTCCCATTATCGATATAATATCCGACAATACTCTTTTCTTTCACATCAATGGTAATGGCACCATCCAGTCCCTTATGTACGGTTGCATCCTCAATCAGATCATCCTTCTCCAGCTTCCATTCCAGATAAAAGCGGGGAATGACGATATAGCGGCTGTCATAGGTCAGTCCCACCTTTTGAAGAACCATTTGTTTTGTATAGAAGGAATTTCCTCTTACATCCAGTGATTTCACCTTAGAAAAATCACTGATAAAGTACAAGGCAGCAAGCACGCACGCAGCGAGAAGAATCAGCAGTCGCTTCTTTCGTTTTTTCTTTCTGCGGTTCTTTTTTTTATTCTGAAGGGCCAGGTATTTTGCTTCGACGTCATCATAGAGAAGATCGTTTATATCTTCCAATTGAATTTCTCTACTTCCGTAATCAGCTCAACGCCAAAGCGGTTCCGTACTTCCTTCTGAATGACTTCTACCAGCTGCACTACATCCTCTGCCCTTGCATGATCTTCATTGATGATAAAGTTCGCATGCTTCTCTGAAACCATCGCTCCGCCGATCCGTGTTCCCCGCATACCGATTTCTTCAATCAGCTGCCAGGCCTGATGATCCTTGGGATTGCGAAACATACTGCCGGCACACGGCTTGTCCAGCGGCTGGGAGGACATGCGGCGCTTTCGGCGGGAATCCATCAGATCGCGAATTTCCTTCTGATCCCCCTGCTGCAGCTGCAATCTGGCACCCAAAATGATCCAATCGCGGTGACTCTGGAAGATAGAATGGCGGTATGCGTATTCCAGCTCCTCGACTCGCATGACGACAATCGAGCGATCCTTTAATATATAAACCTCTTTTAAAATCTGTGAGATATCACTTTTATAGGCACCCGCATTCATGAAAACCGCGCCGCCAAGCGTACCGGGTATCCCACTGGCAAATTCCAGTCCGCTGAAGGAATTCTTCATTGCTTCATGTGCAAGCATGATAATGCTGGCACCCGCCTGTACCAGACAAGAGCCTTCCTCTTCAAAGAAAAAATCAGTAAAATAGCGGTCCAGACAGAGGATCGCCCCTTCATAATCATCATCGCTGCAAAGGATATTGCTTCCCTTGCCGAATATCCGGTGCGGAATTCCTTCCTCCTTCAGGATATCCAGAATCCGAAGCAGACACAGCTCATTCTTCGGATAAATAAAATATTTGCAAGTCCCGCCGATACGAAATGTCGTCCGCTTGGACAGCGGCACCCGGCATTCCACATCGCCATAGGACTGTAGTTTCATTTCTATATTCATTTATGTTCACCTTTTCATTTCATCGCACCAGTTCAGAATATCCTCACTCGCATTCGGTTTTCCAAGCGCCAGCGAAGCACTGCGCATGGAAGCGCGCAGCAAATCATCCGACATGATCTGATCAATTGCTTTTGATAATGCTGCCGCATTCAAATCCTTTTCCTCCAGCATGACAGCCGCCTTATGATCGACCAGCACACTGGCATTATAAAACTGATGGTTGTGGGCAACATAGGGACTTGGCACCAGAATGCTCGGTGTTCCCAGCGCAGTGATTTCCGCTGCGGTTGTTGCGCCGGCACGGCAGACGATCAGATCGACATGTGCCATGATATCCAGCTGTTTTACATAATCGACGACTTTTATATGCGGAGCATGAATCTGCTTACGCATCTCTTCGTAATTGTTTTTTCCTGTCACAAACAGTATCTGATAGCGATCACTCACAGTCGGCAGTGCATCCTTCATGATGGCATTAACGGATGTAGAGCCCAGTGATCCCATAACAACCAGGATCAGTGGCTTGTGCAGGCTCAGACCAAGTGATAAAAAGTAGTCCTTGTCAAATTTGGCATGGACCGCATTACTCGCGCGGGGATTACCCAGCAGTCTGGTTTTTTCTCTGCCGAATTCCTCAAAGCATTTCTCATAACAGATGACGATCGCATCCATATACTTAGCGACCATTTTATTAGAAACTCCGACAATGGAGTTTTGTTCATGGATAATGGTAGCTACATGCTTATGATGTGCAGCCAGCATAACAGGTGCACTCACATAGCCTCCAAAGCCAATCGCGATATCCGGTTTAAATTCATCAATGATCCTGCAGGCTTTACGGTAACAGTTCATCATCAGCAGCAGTGCCCTGCACTTGTTGAAGACATTTCCTGTCAGTCCGCTGGCATGCAGACCCTGAAAGGCGTAACCATGGGACGGTACTTCACTGGCCTCCATTCGATCATCATTTCCCACAAACAATATCTCAATATCCCCATAGCGCTCTTTTGCGGCATCCGCCAGCGCCAGGGCAGGATAGATATGACCTCCGGTCCCTCCAGTGGCAATCAGCATTCTCATGTAATCACTCCTTGTTTTTTATTATACCATAGGAAGACGTGTTACTGCGCAGTAAATTTTATGTTTTTCAGCTTTCATTTGCGATGCTCATCAAGAGCCCCATACTGCCCATCATAACAACGAGCGAGCTGCCTCCATAGGATATGAAGGGTAAAGTAATTCCGGTAACCGGAAACAGACCGACGACTACCCCAAGATTGATCATCACCTGAATGGCAAACAGCGAAATCAGACCGATAGCGACATAGCACAGATAGGGATCCGTGCTGTTTTTAGCGATTTTCACTCCCTGATAAATCACCATCAGAAATAAGGTGATTAGGATACAGCAGCCGATAAAGCCGAATTCCTCAGCAAAGATAGCAAAGATGAAATCCGTCTGTGGCTCCGGCAGATAGAAATGCTTCTGCATGCTGTTATCAAAGCCGACACCCAAAATCCCTCCCGGTGAGATGGCAAACAATGATTGGATGATCTGAAAGCCGGCTCCCAGCGGGTCCTTCCACGGATCGATAAAGGAGGTGATACGGGCAAGCCGATAGGGTGCGGAAATGATCAGTCCGCCCAGTCCGGCAGCCCCCAGCATGCCGACTCTCACAAAATAAGAAAGCGGAGAATCCGCCGCAAGCACCATGACGACAATGGAGCACACCATGACCATGCCGCTTCCAAAATCCGGCTGCAGCAGAATCAATCCGAAGCCGAGCATAACCAGAAAGGCCGGAAACAGCAAATCGCGTTTAAAGGTTTTGATACGGTATCGCTTTGCCAGAAAATCCGCAACATAAATGATGATGGCAATTTTGAAGAATTCGGATGGCTGAATCAGAAAGGAGCCGACACCGAACCAGCTGCGGCTTCCGTTTCGCTGGATGCCAAGTCCTGGTACCAGTACCAGAATCAGGGCAATCACGCACAGGATGAACAGCTTTTTTCCATACCTGCGAAGCTTCGTTAATGAAATGCGGCTGGCCACATACATAACAAAGACACCAATCAGCGCAAACACCGCCTGTCTGCTCATAAAATAGGATGCATCATGAAACTTTGCGGATGCCCATACGCGGGAAGAGCTTCCTACCATGATCACGCCGATGACCACCAGCAGCAAAATCAGCACGGTGAGCGTCCTGCACTTTCTGGAAAACATAACTACCACCTCTGACACAGTGTATGCCGCCAAGAAAAAAAGTAGTACCCGACTACTTTTCTCTGTATTTCCCATTCAGGATATCATCCTCGACATGTACCTTTCGCAGATTGATCGTTCCAAAGACGCAGGATACATCAACCGCAAGATCCTGTGTACCCTCCGGATGATGCTCCACGCGGGTATTACCGAATACATTTTCACTTTTTACACGATAGTGTATCGTATCACTGACAAGCAGATCAATGCTGCCAAACACCGCTTCCAGCTTTACATAGCCGCATTCCGTTAAATCCGCATCCACCAGATCGATCATCTGTGTTCCGAAGATACTTTCCGCCTTCAGCGAATATACGGTACCGCGCGCATTCAGCCGTTTGTTTCCGAAATAGGTGGCACTGCGCAGATCACGGCGTCCATCCTCCTCCTGCAGAATGCTGTCCCGATGCCTGAAGCGCAGAAAGCTGTCACCGATAATCATGCGGCAGCCTAGCAGAATCAAGCCGATCGCCACAAGCATGCCCCATGTCAGACGGATACTGATCCAGTCATTTGCACTGCACAAAAGATACACTCCGAGGAAGAAAACACAGCCGTTTCCGAAATGGAAGCCATCCTCAAAAAAGCTGAACACTGCCGGTACAATCAGAAACAGCGTCCACCAGCCAGGGAAAAAGATGGAGAAATCCCACCAGTCCATGGCACCTCCTAAATATCCGATTCCAACTGCCAGAAACAGCAGTCCGATAATTCTTGACTTCATATGCATACGTGTTCTCCTTTCACTTGCGCCTTCTTTCAAAGCTGCAGGACCCGCTATACATTGGTATCCCTCTTTTTTATTTCTTTACTGTCCCATCCCATTTCACGAGCACAGCATGCAGCAGATAGCGCAGCTCGCTTGGCTGTCCATCTCGTTCATAGGAACAGGTGCTCAATGAGACGATACGATCACGATTCTGTATGGTAATCGCTCGCTTGAAGTCCGAACGCTTTTTCACCATATCCACGTAGCTCATAAAGTCCGCATCATCCGCGTATTGCAGCCGATAGGAATCACTTGTTGCCGTCGTTGAATACATACTGAAGATTTCACAGCGGTAATTCTGCTTCTCGGTAAAGATGTAAAGATAGGGATGCTTTTCAAAAAATGCCTGCTCCTTAAACTTTTCCAGCTCGGCAAACATGGTTCCATGCTTGACGTTGTGTCCGTAGATGATCGTGTTTCGATCCTGAAAGGAAGCATCTGCACCGGCATCCATAAAAATAGCACCGGCATAATTTTCCTTTTTTTCAAAGGTGTGATTCAGATAATAGGAATTATCGCTTCCCTGCACGATGGGATAGGATATATCTGTATCCGGAATCAGAATCCAGCCGACAACCTCCGGATTTTTCTCCTTCAATGCTGACCAATCGATTGTAAAATCTTCCTTTTCCGGATTTTTGGGAACCTTGGCAACCTCCTGCACCGCATCCTTTTCCTTTCCCTCCTGATAGTTCAGATAGTAGATGCTGATCAGCTTGTAGGCAGAAAAGAGAAAGACGGCCAGAGCGATGACAAACAGTATATCGTATATGATTTTTTTTGATTTTGACATAGGCTTCTTCATGCGGATACCTCCGTTGCTGATTTTCATTTTACCATAGTTTATACAAAATTACTATCCATACGAAATTTGTTTGACAATCCAATCGTTCTGTCCTATACTTCATTTAGACATCTATCTAAATGAAAGGAGTGATGCAATGGGATTTCAGGAAACCTTTAAGGCGCTGTCCGATCCGACCCGCAGAGAAATCGTGAATCTGCTGAAGGACGGAAAACGCAGTGCAGGCGATATCGTTTCGCATTTTTCAAGCACGAATGCCACGATTTCCCACCATCTTTCCATTCTTAGAAAGGCTGGTCTGATTACAGATGAAAAACAAGGGAAATACATTTATTATGAGCTGAATACCAGCGTGATTGATGAAATTATCGGCTGGATCACATCCCTGAAAGGAGAAGAGCAATGAAAAAGCAGACCCTGGGCATCGCGTTTTTGATTCTGATTACGTTTTTATTCTGTCTTGGGATTCTTCCCTTCCTGCCCGCGCAGATACCGATTCACTGGAATGCGGCGGGTGTTATCGACGGCTGGTGCGATCAGCTTTTTCTGCTTCTGTTTCCGGTATTGCAGCTTGCGATGGCCGCTGTATTTTCACTTATCCGGCACATTGATCCGCGCAGGAAAAACGTGGAGCGCTTTGCATCCACCTGCAACGTATTTTTATTGGTACTGTGTCTGCTCATCTTCGGGATGTGTCTGATAACAGCGATTTCCGCCTGGAAGCCGGATGCTATCAACGTGCCGATGGCAATCACACTGGGACTTGGCATCCTGTTTGCCGTCATCGGGAATCTGATGCCGAAGATACGTCAGAATTACTTTATCGGCATTAAGACCCCCTGGGCGCTGGAGGATGAGGATAACTGGCGCAGAACCCATCGCATGGCAGGACGTTTATGGTTTACGGCCGGCTTGAGCATGATGCTGCTCTGTGTGCTGCCCAAAGAATTTCTGACGGCCTGCATCCTTGCCATTGTACTTGCAATCGCATTGCTGCCTTATGTTTATTCATATGCACTGTTTCGCTCAAAGCGGACGAAAGGAGAAAACAATGATTGAAATCAAGCATGTCACAAAAATATACGGAGGAACCCACAAGGCTGTGGATGATATTTCTCTAACCATCCCCACGGGAGAAATCATCGGCTTTATCGGTCCCAACGGTGCCGGCAAGACCACAACGATCAAAATGATCACAGGTGTGCTTAATCCGGATGAGGGAGAAATCCTGATCAATGGAAAAAACATCGTAAAGGAGCCGCTGGAAGCAAAAAAGGAATTTGGAATCGTACCGGATAATGCCGATATCTTCCTGCGTCTGAAGGGCTTGGAATATCTGAATTTCATGGGCGATATCTATGAGGTTGACAGTGAGCAGCGCAAGCAGCGCATCGCTTCCTTGGCGGAAACCTTTGAAATGAAGGACGCGCTGAATGACCGCATTCTTTCCTATTCTCATGGTATGCGTCAGAAAATCGTCATTATGGGTGTGCTGCTTTCCGATCCGAATGTATGGATACTGGATGAGCCGATGACCGGGCTGGATCCGCAATCCTCCTACTCCCTGAAGGAAATGATGAAGGAGCATGCCCGAAAGGGAAACACCGTATTCTTTTCCACTCATGTACTGGAGGTTGCAGAGCGCCTGTGTGATAAGGTAGCCATCATCAACAAGGGACGCATCGTGTTCTTCGGTACACTGGAGGAGCTGAAGCAGCTGCATCCGCAGTGTGATTCTCTGGAAGCCCTCTTTATGGAGGTTATTGCCCATGCGTAAATATCTGTCGCTGACACGTGTTCTGCTAAAGAACTCCATGGGGATGATGAGCGACGGTAAATCTAAGAAAACACTGAATGTGATTCTATACGGTGTGCTTGCGCTCTGTATGATTCCGCTGAGCTTCACGCTGTACATGATGTTTGATACCGCCATTGTTCAGCTGCAGGCTCTGCAGCAGGAGGGAGCTGTTCTGGCGCTGGGCTTTCACCTCTCCTCTCTGGTTACCTTTCTGTTTTCCATTTTTCTGATTCCCTCTATCTTTTATTTCAGTAAGGATTCCGAAACACTGCTCTCACTGCCCCTGCCTCCTCAGACGATTCTGAGTGCCAAATTCAGCGTGTGTCTTGCATATGAATATGCCTTTACGCTGATTGTCTTAGCACCGCTGTTTATCGCCTACGCAAGCAATACTGTGATTGGTATCCCCTATGTTCTGCTTGCACTGGTGATTTTTATCACACTGCCGATTTATCCCCTCGTCCTCTCCAGCATTATCACGATGCTTCTGATGCGCTTTGTGCCGTTCTTCAAGAATCGTGACCGCTTTAATATGATTGCCGGTATTCTGTCCATCGTTCTGGCCTTCAGCTTCAGCTTTGCCATGAATTCCGGTACGATCAGCGAGGACCCCAATGCACTGATCACCATGCTGGTTGCGGGACACAATTCCATGATTTCTCTGTTCTCGAAAATTTTTCCAGCGATTCCCTTTGCCGCAGAAGCACTTATCGGCAGTGATGTAGTGCAGCTGGCCTTGTATATTCTCATCACCTGTGCTGCTTTGGCGGTGCTGGTTATTCTGGGAAAATGGCTGTACTTCAAGGGAGCCATCGGCTTCAGTGAAACCAAAAGCTCCCGCAAGGAGCTGTCCGCAAAGGAATTTGCCCGTGTCAGCCGCCACAGCAAGGTACGCACCTATCTGATCAAGGAGCTGCGTCTGCTCGTACGTACACCGGTGTATGCATTAAACTGCATCGGCATGTGTCTGTTGATGCCGATCATGCTGCTGGTTATCTTTATGACCGCGGATGCGGATGTCCTGCTGCAGCAGCTGCCGGATATCACACCGTATCTGGACGGTATGCTTCCCTACGCTGTTCTTGTCGGCATGGCATCCGGCTTTCTGTTCAGTAATCTGAATATGATTTCCTCTACCGCCATATCGCGTGAAGGCAGCAATCTCTCCTTCATGAAATACATTCCGATGTCCTTGAAGCAGCAGCTGCAGGCAAAGGTTGTCAGCGGCATCCTGATGTCTGTCATCAGCATGCTGCTGACACTGCTCTGTGTTTACTTCCTGCTGCCGATTTTCCCACTTACCTGGTATTTCGCTGCCGCAGCAGCTTCCCTCATCACCATCGTGCTTGGCAATTATGCAAGTCTTGCATTGGATATCCTGCACCCTAAGCTGGTTTGGGAGCAGGAGGCTGCCGCCGTCAAACAGAATATGTCAGGAATCGTGTCCATGCTGGCAAGCATGGCGTTGTGCGTCCTATTCTGTATCGTACTCTTTATACTACCTGATGATTTCCTTCTCCTCACAACTGCAGGCATGGTGATTGCAGGCATTGTCATTGATGTGGTATTCTATATGCGACTTGATCGATTCGCACAGAAGCGCTTCGATCAGCTATAGGAGTGAACATATGAAACGTGTGATTGTATATTTCGGTGACGAGAAACAGAAGCAGCCCATCGTGGAACAGGTACTGAAGGAGCTGCAGATGGACTATCGCATCATTCCAGACGATTTGCTTAACCAGCGTGTTGCCGCCCTGTTTCATCTACCCGGCTATGATGAAATACCGGACACTGCCCCTGCCCACCACAGCATTGATCTCATGCTGTTTGAAGAGGCCTCGGATGAGGACATACAAGTGCTGAATGAACGCCTGCAGGCAAATGGCACCGCCATGCAGCGAAAAGCAATGCTGACAGAGCATAACAAACGCTGGAAATTCAGCGACCTGCTTTCAGAAATCGAACGGGAGCATACCTACTTTCAAATTATGGATGCTCTGCGCCCCCTGCTTGTCCAAAGCAGTGAGCTGGTGATTGAAGCCTACACCCCCGCTTCCTGGAAATCGTATGAGCAGGCCTTCTATCAGGCTTATGCATGTATGAACAAGGAATGCTCTTTAGAAGAGATCACTGCCGCCTACAAAGCCCTGTCCTCTGCAAAGAAGCAGCTGATACCTGCAGGATAAAAACACCTCTGCATGAAAGAGGCATTCCTGTCAGGTGGAACCAATGATGCCGGAATTCCCTTATACGAAGCAAGCTAGATTACAAAAGCCCAAGGACATGAAGTTCCTAAGTTATAGGGAATGGATGAAGCTGTAAAAAAAACAAAAGAAGAAATAAAGCTCCTGATGAATAGGAATTTATTTCTTCTTTTTTGCTATTTAAACACTTGTACGCTGACTGCATAAGAAGTACAGGACTTTTTCTTTTACTCGCTATACATACAAGGATGCTCTTTTCGCATGGCATCAAACACATCCGCAGGCTGCGGCTTGCCAAATACGAAGCCTTGTACCATATCACAATTCATTTCCTGCAGCAGTTTAACCTGAGAAAGGCTTTCCACGCCTTCCGCCACTGTGGTCATGCCCAGCTGCTTCGCCAGCTGTATCACAGCGTTGATCACCTCAAAGCCGCGATCATCCATATCCTGAAAGAAGAACCGATCCAGCTTCAGTACATCAACAGGAACATTCTGTAAAACATTCAGCGAAGAATAGCCGCTGCCAAAATCATCCAGTGAGCACAAAAAGCCCAGAGCATGGAGCTCATCGATCACCTGTTTCAGACGGCTCAGGTTTTCAAACACGACCGTTTCCGTCAGCTCGATTTCAAGCAGATGCGGCGGAATTCGATAACGTTCTTTCATCATGCGGTAGCTGTTCAGAAAATCCGGCTGATACAGATGATTGCGGGATAAGTTCACCGAGATGGGAATAACCTCGCTTCCTTCATCAATCCATGTCCGAAGCCGTTTGCACGCCTGCTCAAAGATGTATAAATCCAGCTTGCGAATAAAGTCATTGCGCTCAAACAGCGGGATGAAATCATTTGGCATAATCATGCCCCAATCTGCACTCTGCCAGCGGGCCAGCGCCTCTGCTCCCGCAACACGCCCGGTTTTCAGCGATACCTTCGGCTGCAGATACATGAGAAATTCCCCGTTTTTCAATGCGGCTTCCATACTGTTTTCCAATTCCTTTTCTCTCAGCATCTTCAGACGGTTCAAATCACTGAAGAACATATTGGAACAGACGGCATGCTCATGCTCCCCATGATTATGCTTCCTTGCGGCAATCGCCTTATCCCGAATGCTTACCGGATCCTCATGCGGATTGTCTGCCAGATAGGTACCACAGGACAACGTGAGATAATAGGGTTGCTGGCGCTTTGCATTGAACGCATTCACGTTTTTTGAAATGAGCTGCAGACGCTGTTCAAGCTGCTCCTTGTCCATGGTTCGCAGCAGAAGATTGAAATGATCCGCATGTATTCTGGACACTGCCTCCCCCTCCCTGAGCTGCTGCCGGATACATGCATATACGTGCTGGAGTACACGGTTTCCTTCCTCACTGCCAAATGCATCATTGATCAGCTTGAATCGTCGAATATCCAAGGACACATAGGCAAAGGACTGCGCGTTTTTCAACAGCTTTTCAACCTCAAGGTCAAAGCGCGGCTGTGTAAAGCCCTTCGTCACCGGATCCACAAAGGCGATGTTAAGGATTTCCCTGTTTTTCTTCTGGATGATAATCGATACCAGACAGGCAAGCATACAGAACATGAGCAGAGTTCCCCCTAGCACCATCCATGTATTCTGAACGATATAATCTGCCAGCCCTCTGGAATAGGCGGCCGGTGATACGATGGATAACAGATACCAGTCCGTTTTCTTCAGCGGGCTATAGGTAAGGATCCGCTCCTCCCCATTGTTCATATGAAATCGCAGATAGCCGCTTTTACCGTTTTGCATATCCGTACGCATGGCTTCCACATGATATCCCTTCATCATCGTTGCCTGCGCATACAGGCCGGAGAGATAATTCGTATCACTGATCTGAGCATTTTTATTGTGCGAGTGGAGAATGAAATCCCCATTACCGGATACAACATGTGAAAAGCCGCTGCCGTCAAAGGTATCCGTACCCTGTAACAGCTTCATGGTGTTTTGCGGAACCCAGCCGGCGACGACATGCTTTTTATTTTGTGCATCCACATACGGCACAGCATACAGCGCACCATAGCTGTTTGTCCCCCCTTTGATCAGGGAATCATTCACCGCATCACTTCCCTGCAGTGCCTTCTGGATTGCCGGTAATTCATGCAGATACAGCGTTTTCCCTTTTACCACTGCATCTTTGTTTTCATCCAGAAGCACTATCCACTCATAATCACTTTTTTCCTCCAGGGTATGCAGATAGGAATCGACCTCCTCCTCCTTCAAAAAGGGGAGGGACTCACTGATTGACTTGAGCTTATTCAAATTGAATTCGATCCGCTGATTGGCCTTTGCGGAGGTCTGGCGGGAAATTTCCTCCAGATAGCGCTGGATTTCCACCTGCTGTAAATGCTCTCCGCGGCTGATGAGCACATAGCAAAGATAAAGTGCTGACAGCACCACCACAGCGGTCAGGGACGCAATCCATACGATTTGTTTTTTACCAAGTATTTCATGTTGTCTCATATTATCTTTCCTTTTTACCCATTGGCATATTCATCTTTAAGTCTACCATGAATACTGTAGAAAGCAATAAAATACGCACATTTAAACAATAAAGCATAGAAATTCAGAATGCAAATCGTTAATAATATTTCATATGGCACAAAAAGGGATATCAAAATCATCGAAGAAATAAGGTCCTTCTTCAAATAATCATGGATAAACAGAAAAAAGCTGCATGCCGCAAATTCTGTGCAGCATACAGCAGTATGATTATACCTCTTCAAACTGAGAATTGTACAGCTTGGTATAGAAGCCATCCGCTTTCATCAGATCCTCATGATTGCCGGCTTCCACGATGTCGCCATCCTTCATAACCAGAATCAGATCAGCATCCCGGATCGTTGACAAACGGTGAGCGATCACAAAGCTTGTTCGATTCTCCATCAGCTTCTCCATTCCCTTTTGAATGAGTACCTCGGTACGGGTATCGACAGAGGAGGTTGCCTCATCCAGAATAAGCACCTTAGGATCCGCAAGGAAGGCACGTGCTATTGTCAGCAGCTGCTTCTGTCCCTGCGAGATATTATTGGATTCCTCATTGATCATCGTATCATAGCCGTGATCCAGCGTACGAATGAAATGATCGACATAGGCAGCATCTGCCGCAGCCATGACTTCCTCATCGGTTGCATTCAGACGGCCATAACGCAGATTCTCCATGACAGTTCCGTTGAACAGCCACGCATCCTGCAGCACCATGCCAAACAGGGAACGCAAATCGCTTCGGCGCATATCCGTCGTTTTTATACCATCGATATAGATGCTGCCGCTGTTCAGCTCATAGAAGCGCATCAGCAGCTTAACAATGGTCGTCTTCCCTGCACCGGTTGGTCCGACGATGGCAATTTTCTTCCCCGGCTTGATATACATAGAGAAATCATTGATGACGATTTTATCCGGTGTATAGCCGAAGTGCACGTTTTCAAAGGTAACCTGTCCCTTGATCCTCGTTTTTCCATTTGCATCAAAGACCTCGACAGGCTGTGTCGTTTCCTTGACCTCTTCCTCTTCTGCCAAAAACTCAAACACGCGCTCTGCCGCTGCAGCTGTAGACTGCAGAACATTCATCGTCTGCGCAACCTGAGAAATCGGGTTGTTGAAGTTTCGGACATAGATGATAAAGGACTGGATATCACCGATTTCGATGACGCCGTTCATCGCCAGCCAGCCCCCCAGAATACACACACCGACATAGCCGATATTTCCGACAAACATGGCAATCGGCTGCATCAATCCGCTAAGAAATTGTGATTTCCACGCAGAATCATAAAGCTCATCGTTGTATTCGGCAAATTGAGCAATGCTCTTTTCCTCTCCGTTGAAGGCCTTCATGACAATGTGACCGCTATACATTTCCTCGATGTGTCCGTTCACATTTCCCAAAGAGCGCTGCTGCTTTGCAAAGTATTTCTGAGAATGCTTGACAACGGTGGTTACCAGGAACAGGGACAGCGGAATGACAACCAGTGCCATCAACGTCATCTGCCAGCTGATGGACAGCATCATGACAAGGAAGCCGATAATCTGCACGATGGAGGATATCATCTGTGCCAGAGACTGACTCAGTGTCTGCTGTACCGTATCGATATCATTGGAGAAGCGTGACAGCACCTCACCATGAGACTGCTTATCAAAATAGGAGAATGGCAGAATGTCAATTTTCGCCGCCATCGTCCTGCGCAGATTGAAGGATACCTTCTGTGCCACACCTGCCATCATCCAGTTTTGAATGAAATTGCATAAGGTGGAGATCAGATAGATAGCAATCAGAAATAACAGAATCTCTGCGATACGGTCGAAATTGATGGAGCCTGTTCCATAAATTTTAGCGGTAAATCCGCTGACCAGCTCAGTTGTCGCCCTTCCCAGAATCTTTGGTCCAACGACCATAAAGACTACAGACAGTACGGCAAAGAGCATGGAAACAATAATATTCAGATAATAGGGACGCATGTAAGCAATCAGCTGCTTCATGGTGCCCTTGAAATTCTTGGCTTTTTCGGTAGGAGCTCCCGGGCCTCTGTGTCCCATCGGTCCTCGCTTCGCTGCATGTGAAGAACGGTTTTCTTTACTCATTTTCCAGTTCCTCCTTTGATAATTGACTATATGCAATCTCTTTATAGACATCGCATGACTTCATCAGTTCCTCATGGGTACCGATGCCGGCTACCTGCCCCTTATCCAGAACAACGATGCGCTGGGCATGCATGATACTGGAAATACGCTGAGCCACCAGCAGAACCGTACTTCTGGTTTCCTGACACAATTCGTTCAATGCCTTACGCAGGCGGGCATCTGTTTTGAAGTCCAGTGCGGAGAAGGTATCATCAAAGATATATATTTCCGGTTTTTTGACAAGCGCCCTTGCGATGGACAAGCGCTGACGCTGTCCGCCGGAAACATTCGTACCGCCCTGTGCGATCGGTGTATCAAAGCGCTCCTGTTTCTCATCAATGAAGTCCAGTGCCTGTGCAATGGAAGCGGCCTCTTCCATATCCGCAGCTGTCGCGTCCTCTTTCGCATATCGCAGATTGCTGGCAATCGTACCGGTAAACAAAGAGCCCTTCTGCGGTACATAACCGATTTTCTCACGCAGATCATGCTGAGATACCCTGCGGACATCCACGCCATCCACCAAAATACTTCCCTCTGTTACATCGAAGAAGCGCGGAACCAGATTGATAATGGTCGATTTACCGCTTCCGGTACTTCCGATAAAGGCTGTTGTTTCACCCGGCTGAGCCGTAAAGCTGATATCGTGAAGAACATCCTCCTCAGCACCCGGATAGCGGAAGCTGACATTATGGAATTCAATACAGCCGCGTTTTGCATCGTCAAAGCGCTCTGCTGTCTTCGGATCGCAGATGGTCGGCTCGGTATGCAGAACCTCCATCGCACGCTGTGCAGCCGCACTCGCTCTTGGCAGCATGATGGAAATCATCGTAATCATCATAAATGCCATGATGATTTGAATCGCATACTGGATAAACGCCATCATATCTCCGACCTGCAGTGCTCCGGAATCAATCTGATGGGATCCAACCCAGACAATCAGTACAGAGGCACAGTTCATAATCAGCATAACCAGCGGCATCAGACATGCCATGGCACGCGTGGTGAACAAATTGGTTTTCAAAATATCTCCGTTTGCCTTTGCAAATTTCTCACTCTCACACTTTTGGTTGTTGAAGGCACGAATTACCGGCATTCCATCCAGAATTTCACGTACGACGGAATTCAGCTTGTCCATCAGCTTCTGCAGCATCTTGAACTTCGGCATAACAAAGGCGAATGCCACCATCATGATGCTCAGAATCAGCACAACGACCAATGCGATGATCCATGTCATGGATACGTTGGTATTCACAACCTTGATCACAGCACCGATCCCGATGATCGGGGCATAGATGACAATACGCAGAATCATAACCAGCGCCATTTGAATCTGCTGGATATCATTGGTGGTACGGGTAATCAGCGTATTCGTGGAGAATTTATTAAATTCAGCACTGGAGAAGTGTTCAACCTTATTGAAAACATCCTTACGAAGATTCCTGGACACACCCGCCGCAACACGCGCAGCCAGAAAGCCGACAGCAACAGCTGCTGCTGCAGAGCCAAGTGCCACCGCCAGCATCATAAGACCATGCTGGATCAGATAGGTGTATTGAATGGCATCCACATCAACACCGATTGTCTTGTATTCATTGCGCACATAGGTTGCATTGGCAGTATCTGCTGTTTCCGCACCCATGGCATCGGTTACCTTGTTCATTTCCTGCTTCATATCCATCAGCTGCTTTGATGGCATGGTTTCCAAAACGGTGAAGATATCCATGCCCTTCGGCAGACTGGTAAGCAGTTTCATCATCTTTTTCTGCTCATCGGACAGATCCTTGCTGGATGAGGTTTTTCCACTCTTAGCCTCTGCAGCACTCTGCTCCAGCCCCATGACAGTCGTTTCCGCCTTGCGCAGGGATTCCTTTATGGTATCTCTTGTCGCACTATCCACATCCTTCAGCTCATAGACATTTTCCTTTTTCAGTATCGGATAGGCATCCAGCTGATCGGCAGTTGCTTCCGCACTTGTGATCTTTGTATAATTGTCTGTAAAGACCTTCTGTTCCTTTTTATCCATGAACAGAACCAGCTTTTTCACTTCACTTTCACGAATTACACTCGGAACACCGTCTTCTACACCACCGGATACGATACCGACATCGACGATGCTGGACATATAATCCGGCATCGCAAGCTCACACATCGCCTGCGTGAACAGCAATGCAACAATCGCCAGAATCGATAGGGCAAACGGCTTCAGATATTTACCTAATTTCGTCATTTCTGTTCTCCTTCCTCAAGCTTTTCTTTGCGTTTCTGAGAATATGCCAGTGCCTTTTCCAAGATACGGACAAACGCATTGGCATCCTCCTCACCGAGTTCCTCAATGAATTCGGCAAGACGTTCCGTCATAAAGGCTTCACAGTTTTTCATCATCCGCCGGGCATCCTCACTCACCTGAATATAGACGCTTCTGCGATCGGTATCCAAAAGAATCCGATCCACCCACCCCTTTTTCTCAAACTGCTTTATAATCTGGGAAATCGCAGCGGGCGTCACCTGAAAATAATCACTCAGCTCGCTCATCTTTACCAAATTGCCGTCATTGAGCTTCATGATGGCATCCAGCACCATGATATCACGATGCTTCATTTTCGGATGATCATCTTTTTTCAGCAGGTTGTCTCTGCGAAACATGTAAAATAAATGTGTAACCTTCCGGACAATATCCATCTCATCCATTGTATCACCTCTCCAATTAGTTAAGTAACTTAATAATTAACTACCTTAACTATTATATTCAAAATTGCGGCTCTGTCAACAAGGTTGCTTATCTTCACACAAAGTTCACAATGTTTCCGCTTTCACTGAAAATAAAAAAAGAGGATTGAAAGCGTCCTCTCTCGTCTGCATATTATTCCTGTACGGCAGCCTCTGCCTGTTCGATCGTTTTCAGAAAGCTCTGTGCCTTTTCCACGTAATAGATTTTATTACCATGCGCACAGACATAACGGAAGCAGCCTTTCGCTTCCTCCAAGTCCTTCTCAACAAAAGCAATCAGTCCCAAATAGTATTTGAAATCCACACGCTGAAATTCAAATCCTGCTGTCGGCATCGCTTTTTCAAAAAAGACGCGGGAGCCGGTAAAGTTCTGATCCATCAGATCCAGCTTGTTTTGAATCCCCTCCAGACACTGTGTTTTAATCATTTGCATCGGTCCGTTGTTTACTCTGGCCCCGGCCTTCTCACATTCATCGTAATGATATTTCACCATACTGCGATCTCCCAGCTGGTAATACGCATAGGCCATCAGCGAGTGATAGGCGAAGATGAAGTTTCCTCTGCCCTGCGCACTGGTTGCCAGCACATCGATTGCCAGATGCGGATCATTCAGATAGACCATGCACTGTGCAAGATGCTGCGGCATCGGAAAGCTCTTTTTCCGTTTTCCTTTTTTGGCATAGGCGAAGATTGCCGTTGCGCAGGCCTCCGGATTGCATTGATCATACAGCAGGGATATAATCGGCTGCATGGACATATTTTTACGTTTGGTAAGCTGGAAAAACAGAATGGAATACATCATCATCGCCGCAAAGACCGCAAAGAAATTTTCGACATACAGGATGACGAGCAGAACTGCGATCAAGCCTGTAAAATACAACAGATTCATTTTCAGATTAAAGCTCCAGGCCTTTTTGCCAAGCGCTTCATACTCACTCAGATATGCATGGTGCAGGCGGTAAACACGTTCCACCTCCGCAACGCTGGTGACATTTTCCTTTGCGAATTCCCTACGCTTGCCTCTGTTGGGAATACTCAGCATTCCATACAGGCAGACGACAAGTGCCGGAAGCACGGTTACGGTGCCAATCAGCTCAACGATGGTGAAGCCGCCCATAAAGAACAGCACCATGATGAGGATAAAGGGAACGTTAAAGCGCTGCATGGCATAGCTCAGCAGCATGACGCCGTTAGCAAGACCGGATATGGTCAGACCACCGATCAGATAATACATATAATCCGCTTTTACAAGCTCTCCCACCATTTCCGCAGGAATGCTTTGCTGCATCAAGGAAACGATATAGTCTCTTTGATAGCCCATAAGTCCAAACAGGACTGCACCGGCCGCAAAGCTGACCAGTAAAACCATAAGATGTTTCTTACATTGATATTTCCACATACAATTACCTCTTTTGAATACTGTAACATACTATATCATAAACAAAGGAAAAGGAAAAGAAATTTCCCTTTCCTTTCCATAAGTTTTATATAAATTTACTCGCTTTTGATCTCTCTTCCGTTCATCATCGGAGCACAGACCAGCACGATTACAACGGATATGACAAAGTTCATCGCCAGCGAAATCAGCGTCAGCTGCTGCAGCAGCTCCAGTGTAAACGTCCCCTTGCTCAGGAAGAAAATGGTCAGCCCGATCCCGGGAGCAGCAGCTGCAACCATGATCAGCATACGCAGCATATTCTCCATCATTGCGTTGTTGCGACTCTTTAAGATACGCACAGAAAGCACGCTCGCTGACAGAAACAGCGTCGCATAGCCCAGCAGCATGATGAAATACTGCACGACACTGGCGATATCCGTTCGATACAGCAAAGCCGCCACAAGAATAGCCGCACTCATGGGCAGCAGCATCTTTAAAAAGGTCGGCAGTAGTACGCAGAGCAGCTTTTTCAGCGGATGATCGGGAATCAGATAAATCTGATAGTTGTTCATATCCTTCATGAAATCGGAATTCTGGACAATGGTAAAGAGCCAGAACATCATCATATACATGAAAAAGCCGAAGCCCATATCCATGATGAGCGTGATAACCAGATAAATACCAATCGTCAGAATATCCGTCCAGCGGATATAGTCATTGGATTTGCGCAGCAGCAGAACTTTCTTGGAAAAGATAGCCATCGCACCACTGCGAAAGCTTGCCTTGACCTCATGTATCTTACGATCACTCATTCCATCGCGTTTGCCAGCACGCATATCCTTATACAGTGCAGTAAACTCCTGTGCATCCTGCATGGCACGCTCCACAAAATCCCCCTTATAGCCGCATAGCAGCAGATAGGCTGCCATACAGGAAATCAGAAGTAAGCCGATTCCAAGCAGCATAAGTCCCCATGAGGAAGCGATATAGGAAACCAGTATCATTTTGATCCATCCAAACAGCGGCACCCAGTAAAACAGCTCCGTATTCAGAAAGAGCGTTCCACTTCCTGCCAGTGCAAGATCATTCTGCATGACAACCATACCATACACCGCCGCAACCATCAATACATACAGCAAAGCGGCAATCGCAGGAATATGGCGGTAGCTGTCCTTTTGAATGGAGAGCAGATACACATAATAATATACAACCAGAAAGACAAAATACACCAAGGAAAAGCAGAGGAATGCCATAAGCAAAAACGGAAAGGACAATTCGATCGTGCTTCCCAGCAAAATGACCATCAGCAGAGAAACCGCCCCGCACAGGAAGGCAGAAGCGATATTCTGCAGCATGAGAAAGCGCATCGTCTGTACGCGGGTAAAGGGTCCGCTGAACAGATAAAAGGCATCCGATTCCATGAACAACGCCTTTCTTTTTTGCAGCAGCATGACGCCGACCATCAGAGCAGTAAAGCCAACACCGATCATGATGGCCATATTGGCATCCGTGATATTTTGCATCGACAATGCAATTTCCGGCTTGGAAAGACTCATGACAATCAGTCCGCCGTATAGCAGAATCATGAGTATGGCGAAAATCGCGCTTCCCTTACGGGAAAATACATGGCGGATATTCGCCTTCATGCGGGTCAGATACAGCTTATACAGTACGCTCATGTTCATCACCTTCCACCGATGCAAAGAAGATTTCCTTAATGCTTTCATCCTTCAGCTCTTCCTTTCGCACATGCGCAACGATTCTGCCATGATCCATAATATAGGCACTGTCCCATATCGCTTCGATCACATCAATGATGTGCGTGGAAATCAGAATGGCAACCCCCTGCTGCTTCAGGCGTACAAACAGCTGCAGTGTTTCTTCAATACTGGACGGATCCAGTCCTACCATCGGCTCATCCACCAGCAGCGTCTGCGGGGAAATAATCAACGCCAGCAGCATACTGACCTTTTGCTTCATCCCCTTGGAGAGCTCACGAACCGCTTTTTTACGTTTATCCTCCAGCTTGAACAGAGCGATATATTCATCCGCAAGTGCACGGTAATTCTCACAGCGGTATGCCTTTCCGATAAATTCCACATGCTCATCTATGGTCAGAAGATCATAGAGCACCGGTGCTTCAGGAATATAGCCAAAACCCTTTTTCGCATCCAGTGAGCTGTTGGCAACACCGTTGATTTTGATATCTCCCTTGTACTGCAGCAGATTGGTTATGCTTTTTATGGTTGTCGACTTACCAGCCCCGTTTGGTCCCAGCAGAATGGTTACCTCTCCATCCGCCGCGCATAAGGAAACATCATCCACAGCCTTGAATTTCCCATACAGCTTTGTCAGATTCTTTACTTCGATCATAATACACCCTCATCTTTCTTTTTTATATGAACTTCTTTTTTATCCCGAAACTGACGATATTGAAAGCACATCCACAGAAAGCCCTCAATCGTACAGACTGTCCCGAGTATCAACAGCAGATTATGCATATTCGCTGCCCAGCCAACCCCGCTTGCAAGCAGCATACCGACACCAGCCACAAACAGCACAGCACCCTTGCGAAAGGTCAGATTCACGATACGCAGACGCATGTTCTTCATGCGAAGCAAAATACCGACCACCATCAGCAGACCGACAGCCCCCAGAATCGAGCCTGCCAGCAAAAGAATCATCGACACTACAGAGCTTTTAACCCACAGCAGGGACAGCAGACAGAGGCAGCCGATGACCAGTGCACCGGCGAATATATGCAGGGTCGAACGATACCCCTCCATTCTGGTTTCCACCTCACTGTGTAAGGGAACACAGCCCTCCTCAGCCCAGAAAAAGTAAACATCTTCTCCCTTCGGATTTATAATGTGCCAGCCGCTGTTCTCAAACAGCTGAAAGTACGCTTCCTTTTCATCCTCCTTCAGCTTCTGCATATCGTAGCTGAAGATGCGATTGACCGGCTCCTGCTTCTGCAGGATGTAGCACATACCGCGGAATTCCTCAAATACCCAGCCTTCCTTTGCATACTGATGCAGCATTTCCATATCCTCACAATCGGAAAAGGCAAGACCACCGCACATCACGCGTTTTCTATCCTTCATATCCGTTTTCCTCCAATATTCGCAATCCGTCCTCTACCATACGCCTACGACGCGCTACCTCATGAAGCAGCACCTGTCTGCCAGTATCGGTAATCTGATATTTTTTTGTCCGGTCCGCATCAACAGAGGTCTGCAGAATCCATTCCGCCTTGCACAGCTTCTTCAACAGGGTATACAGGGTTCCCGGTCCCATGGTAATGCTTTGATTACTGAGCTCTTCGATATATTTCATGATCGCATAGCCATGGCGCTCCGTAATCAGCGACAGCAAAATGTAATACATGGCATCTGTCAGCTGCTCACTCTCCATCGTATTGCTTTTTGACATATTCTCAACCTCCATAATAGATATATCCATTTTAGATATATCTATTACAGATATAATATACCATGCGAATAAGCAATCGTCAATATGTTTTGATTATCAAACTGCCAAAGAATGGAGACAGGAGACTGCACTCCCTCAGTCCGCATGCCTTTCAGCACTGCAGAAAGACCGCAACAAGGCAAAGCAGCACAACCAGCATCAGCTTCATTTCCTCATCCTCGCTTTCCAGTGCAGATATTCCATATGGTATACGATTAGAAATACTGGCATATTCCTAAAAAATATGCGAAAACACATGTATATCCCATACAAAAGCATACAAAAAAGAGCTGTACACAAACGTATACGTTTATGTACAGTGCACAGGATTATTTTATAGCATACCGCAACATTGTGCAAGTGTGCAGTACAACATTATGATATTCTTCCCTTACACACGTTTCGCAAAAGCCGGCAGGCTAAGAAGCGCGTTGATACGGGCAAGGCAATAAAAAAAGCCGCGGCATCGTATCTGTAGCTTCCGCAGCTTCTTACATTTAATAAAATATACAGTGCTTTTCCCGTTTATCTTTAGCAGCCAGACCAATGAAAGTAGAGCCTGCCGGTACATCGCTGATCACAACCGCATTGGCTCCGACCTTGGCATCATCATGAATCGTGATATTGCCAAGACATTTTGCGCCTGCTCCAATCATGACACGGTTTCCCAGTGTCGGATGCCGTTTGGCGTGCTGTTTCCCGGTGCCGCCCAGGGTTACTCCATGATACAGCTGACAATCATCCCCAATGACGGCGGTTTCTCCGATTACAACTCCCATTCCATGATCAATCAACAGTCCCCTGCCGATCGTTGCCCCCGGATGGATTTCAATTCCTGTCCAATGTCTGGCGATATTGGAATTCAGCCTTGCCAGAAAGAACAGATGGTGCTGATATAGAAAATGAGAAACCCGATGAAAAGCCAGTGCACGGATATGCGGATACAGCAACAGAATTTCCAGCTTGGAATGTGCTGCCGGATCATTTTGCAAGGAGCGGTTCAGATTGTGATTGATGTCCTTCAGTACACGAAACATATTAGTCAAAGTCCAGTACGGAGAGATATTTTTCTCCGCCGTCCGGTGCTACTGTAACGATGTTTTTTCCGGGATAGCGCAGAGCCAAACGCTTTGCTAAAGCGATGTTGGCACCGGAACTGATACCAACCAGGATACCGGTTTCCTTAGCGAAGCGCACAGTCTCAAAAACAGCCTCATGATCGGATATCAGCAGAATATCATCCGCCAGCTCCCGATCAAAATTGGCAGGAACAAAATTTGCACCGATCCCCTGTATTTTGTGCGGACCTGCCTGACGTCCGCTTAAAACTGCACTTTTTTCCGGTTCACCAGCCATACATAAAATAGCGGGATTGTGCTCCTTCAGCCGCTTTGCCACCCCGCTGAAGGTACCTCCCGTACCGATGCAGGCCACAAAGATATCTACATCATGCAGCTGATCCAGAATCTCTTTTCCGGTTGTTTCGTAATGTGTAGTGGGGTTATCCGGATTGTCGAATTGTGATAGCGAACGATAGTTGCTATGCTCCTTCATCAGGCGCTCCATCTCCTCCATGGCTCCCTGCATTCCCTTGCTTCCCGAAGTCAGAATAAGTGTCGCCCCATATGCCTTAACCAGCTGCCGACGCTCCATGCTCATCGTTTCCGGCATGATGATAATCACCGGAATATGATAAACAGCTCCAAGCATAGCAAGAGCGACGCCGGTGTTACCGCTGGTGGCTTCAACCAGCACGGTGTCCTGTCTGATTTCTCCCTTGCTCCTGGCGGCCTCCAGCATTCCCAGCACCGCGCGGTCCTTGATACTGCCACCGATGTTATATTTTTCCAGCTTTACATATATATTGGTATCCTCTATATGATACAGGGGTGTATTTCCAATCAGCTTTACTGTTTCCTTCATCTTTCATGTCCTCCTTTTTACAGTTAATATCCTCTATGAACGATACGATATACAACATCGTTCACGAAGCAGGACGCTTTCGCATTTGAACGTATTCCAGAACAATTTTCCTGCAGTATATGCTTTCATGCGACAAACCTCCTTATCTGCTATAGTATATTCCTTTTCATAAGGAAAAGACACTATGACGCTTTTATGCTTTTTATTATCCCATACTTATGCAAAAAAAGAAACAGTTTGACTATATTTTCTGAAAGAAATGAAACTTTGTGTAAGCTGCAGCCCGGTATTCTAACCATGCAATCCCCTTTCCTTTACGCATGATAAAACTGCAATGCCCACGATACACAGCTCCTCATGTAAATGCAATCATGAAATTGTAAAACATTAAAAAAATTTAGGAGTTTTGCACCTTCCATACGTATATAAGAGTATATAGGAAAAAAAGGAGGATATTACCTATGAAAAAAGATTATGCAAAGGATTACCCGATTCCCTTTCACAATGATGTTTTTTTCAAGTATATGCTGATCGGTGAGGATGCAGACTCTGCATGGCTGAGAAGCAGAATCATTGAAGAAATTTACGGGTTGAAGGTCCATGAAACGAAGGTGCTGAACCCGGAGCTGTTACCGGAAGCATTTTTTGGAAAACGTGCAGTTTTGGATGTCGTACTAGAGGATGAAGCCGGTCACTTTTACGATTTGGAAATGCAGGTATCGGGCTATACGCAGAGGGAACAGCTGCGTTTTCAGCAGTATGGCTATCGCTTGGTCGGCAGACAACTGAAGCAGGGAGACGAATATACCGAGCTGAAACCATTTTATCAGATTATTTTTATGAATGATAAGCCCAAGGATGGAGGTCGCATGATTCGTCATTACAAGGTTAAGGATGAAGATAATCAAGAGGAGCCCAATGGTACACTGAATCGTGCAATTGTGTTTTTACCAATGATTCAGCAGCGTGTAAAAGAGGTTGGAGGAGTGGAAAATTTGACAGAGTTTGAAACCTTCTGCTATGTGCTTGCATATAATCCGGATGATGCTATACTAAACATGAAGAAAAGGATGGTGAACGTAGTTATGGAAAAATATAATAAAATGCGAGAAGATGGATCGTTATTCAGCTGGGCGGAATCCGTGGAGTTTGCAGAACAGGCAGTTCAGGCCAATTTGCAGGAACGAACTGCAGAAGCTGAGCGAGTGGGGCTGGAGAATGGATTTAAAAAGGGCATCGAAGAAGGACTTGAAAAGGGGCTTGAAAAGGGACTTGAAAAAGGTTTTGAAAAAGGAAAAAGGACATTCTTACAGACACAAATCATCCATAGGTACAAAATTGAAGATAATTGGGTGAATTCCCTATCCGATCAGCAGATAGATGACGCGGTCATCCTTATTCTGGAATGTGATACATATGATGATTTAAAAGAAAAGCTGAGAAAGAATGAACGTAAATAGCAAAAAAAGGAATGCGAGTAAAATCCGCATTCCTTTCTTTTTTAAATTATGAACAAGCATCCATTCCTTAACCATTTCAAGCCTACCAGCTGTCGAGAAAAGCCATTCTTCTTTTCACGCATGAAACAGCCCGCATATACAAACCACAGGATACAAGTGGATGCAGTGCACGGCTGAGCCTTTGCGTCCTGCCCAAAAAAAGCCGCAGGTTTCCCTTTGGCTGTTGCATCTTATTTCTTTTTTGCTTTGCTCTTGGTGCTTTTGGAATCCTTGGCATTTGCCATTTTCGGTGCCTTCGGATCAGGATCATCAAAGTAGCGTCCCGGCTTGGATAAATCAAAATACAAACGGCTGTCTTCACTCATACCAAAGCTCTTATTGCTGCCATCATCTGTAATTTTATTCAGTGCTTCACAGAACAGAGCATTGTGGGCTTCCTCACGCTCCAGCAGGAACATGATGGTTTCCTTGACATATTTGTCATCAATCTGACGATACAAATATTCGTATACAACCTTGGCGCGCTGCTCACTTGCAATATCCGCAAGCAGATCGGCTGCCAGATCACCTGTCACGGTAACATAATCAGCAGTCCATGGATTTCCGCTGGAATTTACCAGAGCAGGATTCAGACCAAAGGTAACCATCGTTTCAATTTCACCGGCATCCACCTTCTTATAGTCCACATCACCGCCATTTAACAGATTGATGGTTTCTGCCACCATCTCCATGTGGCTCAGCTCTTCGGTACCGATATCCAGAAACAAATCCTTGAAGACCGGATCCTTAGCGCGAAAGCTCTGTGACAGATACTGCATCGCTGCCTTGACCTCACCGTTGCAGCCTCCCAGCTGTTCCTGCATCAGCACAGCATACTGCGGATTGGGACGCTCTACCTTTACAGGATGTAATAACTTTTTCTTGTGTTCAAACATATTCTCACTCCTTTGTCACCATTAGTATGGGAAGGAGTGTTTCATTTATACGTGAATTTCAGACATCTATTTTCTTGTATTCACTGCCAAGCTGTGCATAATGCGCCGCATTCTCCAGAATCTCCTTTACCTGCTCCTCACTGCATTTGCGAATGATCCGGGCAGGACTGCCCACAGCCAGACTGTTTTCCGGTATCTGCTGTCCTTCCTTCACAAGAGCCCCTGCACCGATGATACTGTGTCTGCCGATATGTGCACCGTTCAACACAACAGCACCCATGCCAATCAGCACCTCATCCTCAACAATACAGCCATGCAGCACCGCATTATGGCCCACAGTCACCCGTTTCCCTATTTGCAGCAAATGCTTCGGATCCGTATGCAGCGTGCAATTATCCTGTATATTGCTGTCTTCGCCGATATGAATATGATCCTTATCCCCGCGCACCACACTGTGAAACCAGATGGAGCTTCCCTTTTCCAGTGTCACATCGCCAATCACTGTTGCATTGCTGGATACATAGGCAGTTTCTTCTATGAGCGGCTGCTTATCTCTGTATGGTAAAATCATGTCCTACACCTGCTTTCCTTACAGCTATACTATACCACACAAGACGCCGTTATCCGGAAGGAATTTACAAACAACAGAAAAAATGCTCCTCGCATGGCACTCCCTTGGAAACGGGGAAGCTATACTCATCAAGAAGAAAAAGGATCAAGAGCATGAAATTGATCCTTTCTATAATTTTACATATTTGAAAGCGGATTAGAACTCTTATCGCTTTGTTGTTTTATAGCAGATGCTTAATAGCCCTTATGGGTTAACCAAAGCCCCAGCTTATTCTGTACAGCACCTGTTTTCCTGTTCTGCCAAATCTCAAATGATGGAGGAAGTCTGTAATTCCCACACGTTATCGAAAAGTCACATTTTCTGTTATAACCTGTACATCCTTATCATGCTGCAGATAATTTTTTTCATTTAGACCATCCGCAAAGCTGATCTCACAGTTTCGCAATATCAAACGACAGGTTTCTCCATTCCCTCTCATAACGGATGGCTTGGATACCCCCTGTATAACCGTATTCTCCAGTATCAGCTCTCGAAGAGGAAGATTATTCTGCATGAGTGCTTCCTCGCCATAGCTGTACTGCAGCAGAGAAGGGATTCCGCTGATTTTTGAATTTCGTATTTTGATTCGCTCTCCGACATGCCGTATACTATCTGGTCGTATGGAATAATATTTAAATACACGATGTGTATCATAGGTCTTTTTGCCTTGATGCGGATAGTATGCAGGTCCTTCCATTGTGCAGTGGTCAAAAAGCAAATCATAGCCTCCGATCCGCATCACATTGCAAGCCGTATTCATGTAGCAGTTACGAACAATAAGCTGCTCGATGTCGTAGCCTGCAATACAATCGTCTCCGGTTGTAATCGTACAATCCTCAATCAGAATATGTTTGCAGTGATGCAGATTGAAGCCATCATGACCCGCCTTGATACAAACATGCTCAGCGTGAATATCTTCACAGCTGTCCAGCTGATGCGACCAGTTGGCACAGTTTTCAAAAGTATAGCCACGCAGACGGATGTTTCTGCATTGATTGAAAATGATGCCCATCGGTCCACGGAATCTTTCCTCACCGGCCTTATCAAAGCAGTCCTGTCCGTCAATGGTTGCCCCTGCTTCTCCGATAATCGTGATGTTTTCTTCACAGAATGCACAGATCATTCCATAAATATAATACGGCGGCAGATTCCATGCCTTGATAAAATACGCATCCTGTAAATAACCCAGAGTGCTTGGCACATGGAAATCCGTATAATCCTGATAATTGCGACTTCCCTTAAGATGCGCATCCTTCAGCAGATGGAGCGTTATATGAGAGTACAGACGCAGGCTGCCAATATAGTAGATACCTTCAGGAATCTGTATCTCGCCGCCTCCCTCCTGATGACATAGATCAATAACTGCCTGTATTTTCTCAGTCTGCAGACAAGCACTGTAGCGCTCTACACCGTAGTCTGTAATATCGTATTGTTTCATACCTCGTCCTCACTGTCGTCTGTCAGCGTAAATGTGTTCATATAGCGAATCTGCTGACGTGATTCTTCCAGCAGTGCTTCTATGAGCGCTGCATCAATTTGTTGTTCCTGTGGAATAAGTGCAAGCGATAGCGCCAGCGGCAGATTGATACCGCAGATCAGATGCACCCGTTCGCTCATCAGGGGACAAAACATCTGATTCACACTTCCCCCTTGCATATCTGTCAGTATCAACAGGGTGTCCTCCGGCTTTAAAATATCTGTAAATTCTTCAATCTGCTGTTGGAGTGATGTCTCATCCATGTAGGCACTGATTGCATAAAGGTTGTGCATGCCGGTTAAAAATTCCAGTGTATCCCGCATTCCTTCTGCCATATTCCGATGACTCGCCAATAAAATTTTTCTCATGTTCGCAATCTCCGCTCACCTGTGACTAGGCACTCAAAATGCCCAGATAGGCAGCTGCCATGGCGAATACGATGACCAGCAGAATCAGCTTTGACATACTGATATTTTTCTTTGTCAATAGATGATAGCAAACAAAGGTGAAGATCACCGGCAGCATCCCCGGCAGAACAGAATCGATCAGCGGCTGAATTTCCTGCACAACCTCGCCGGATGTAAAGGTGAGTGGTACACTGATTTTCACAACACCGGAAATCAATCCGCCGACAACCACAAGCCCCAGAACCGACGCTGCCTCTGTCAGAGAATTCAGCTTTGTACCAATCGCTGATAATATTTGCAATCCCTTATAATATCCGAAATGCACAAGACGTGTACGAAGCAGAAAGAATACGGCCCATAATGCACTCCAAACAACAGACATAACCGGATTCCCATCCAGCAGCATATAGCCGGAAATCGAGCCCATAATGGTTGGAAACAGAACGAACACCAGCGTATCGCCAATACCAGCCAGCGGTCCCATCATACTCGTCTTAAAATCCTGAACGGCACTTCTTGCCTGTAGTCCCTGTGCATCCTCAAGCGCCAAAACAGCACCAAGGATAACGTTGACCGTCCATGGATTGGAATTAAAATAACGATAGTGACTCAGCAATGCAGCCTTATATTCCTCATCCTTTGCATATATTTTACGCAACGCAGGAGCTATCGAATATGCAAATGTTCCTCCCTGCAGAATCTCATAATTCAAGGTGGAGCAGGACATCATCTGCCAGCGCAGAGCTGCCCTGGTAATATCTTTTTTAGTTAAAACGGGTTCACTCATCTTCATCTGCCTCCTCAACATGTTCCAGTACCAATTCGTTTTTTCTGCGATAAAAATCAAATGCCAGTGCAAAGCCGACAATCGCAATTCCCAGAATCGGCACATTCAGATATGCAGACATCACAAATCCCAATAGTACATAATTAAAATATTTTTTCACTGGCATGTATTTCAGCAGCATAGAAAAGCCGACAACCGGGAGCAGTGCACCTGCCAGGGACAGTCCCTTTGTCACCCATTGCGGTGTTGCGTCCAAAATCTGATTGACGAAGGAGGCGCCCAGCGTTACAGAAATCAAAACGGCAAGCGCAGCCTCCAGACCGAACAGAACCCAGCAAAGCAGCATCAGACGCTGACCGGCTTTATCCTTTCCATCCTGTACCATTCGCTCCGATTTGCGAATGATAACGCCATTGATCAGACGAACAACGATATCCATCTGCACGCCAAGCATACCAACTGGGATACCCAGCGCCAATCCGGCTTCCACACCCTTTCCGGTGCTGATAGCAACAGCGGTCGCAATAATAATGAGGTGTGATAGCGATAGCGGCAAAAAGCTAATAAAATCAATGGTTTTGCGGACAGCGGATAGACAGGGAATGTGTTAAAAACTGAATACGCACACAAGCGGCGTTACCTTAACCCCTTTTGGGGAGAAAGTAACGCCGTTTTTTTATGCCCGCAGGAAAGGAGGTACAGCCGGAATGTATTTCATAAAAGGCAAGCAGCGGGCATTTGAACTGCTCATGCAGCAGAAGCCGGGATTTGACCGCTATCAATCCGGTTGTGCCGGAGATGATGAAGATTGCGGCACTTGCCGTTTCTACCGCCCCGGGTGGAAATATGAGTTTTGCGTTTTCAAAGAGTGTCCCTATTGCCCCGGCAAAAGGACGCGGAAAACGCCCGCCAGCATGGACAAATAGACGGGCAAAAGCCCTTGTGTCATGCGGCTTTGCAGACGCGAAAACGGCAAAGGGCATATTGCAATACCAAAACAGCCGAAAACGGCTTTCTAATTGTCCACGCAGACCAAGAGAGGAAGTGAGGAAAAATGGCAGTTTTCAGAGTGGAGCGAAATACGGGATATACCGTTATGAGCAACCACCACTTGCGAAACAAGGAATTGTCCTTAAAAGCAAAAGGCTTGCTTTCGCAAATGCTGTCCTTGCCGGAGGATTGGGATTATACCCTTGCGGGCTTATCCCATATCAACCGGGAGAAGATCGACGCAATCCGCGAAGCGGTAAAGGAACTCGAAAAAGCCGGATATATCGTGCGCAGCCGGGAACGCGACGAAAAGGGACGCTTGCGGGGCGCGGATTACGTCATATACGAGCAGCCGCAGCCGCGAGAGCCGGAAGCAGCTACCAGCGTCGGACAGCCGCCTATATTGGATTTACCTGCGTTGGAAAATCCAACGCAATTAAATAAAGATATATCAAGTAAAGAAAAATCAATTACTGATTTATCAAGTACCCATTCCTTTCCATTCCATTCCCTAAATCCCTTGCCCTTTGAGCAGGGCGAAGCGGCTTCGCCGCCGGAAAGGAAAAGAACGGAAGCGAAAAGCAATAGCGCAGTAGAGATTTACAGGGAGATTATCAAGGACAATATCGAGTATGACATTCTCATTCAAGACCCCAAAATGGACAAAGACCGCCTAAATGAGATTGTTGACCTCATGCTGGAAACCGTCTGCACAGCGCGAAAGACAATCCGTATTGCCGGGGACGACTACCCCGCCGAACTGGTGAAATCCAAATTTTTGAAGCTGAACAGCAGCCATATTGAGTTTGTTTTGGATTGCATGAGGGAGAACACAACCAAAGTGCGCAACATCAAGCAGTATCTAAAAGCGGTGCTGTTCAACGCGCCGAGTACCATTGACAGCTACTATACCGCCCTTGTCAATCACGACTTATACGGCGGCGAATGAGCATAGCCGCATTTTACCGGGAAAGGAGTTGATACCTTGCAGGAGGAAGTAACCCAAAAAACGATTGCCCTATACGTCAAAGTGGGAAAAGGCGCGGCGCGGCTTACCGAACAGGCGTTGCAGAAAGCAATCCAAAAGTTTTTGGAGCAGAAAAGCAAGCCCGCGCATGGGAAACAGACCATGCGGCAGCTTATGAAGCAGAACGCGGGTGTTTCCAACATCGAGATCACCGACAGCAATATTAAAGCCTTTGAGAGTACGGCGAAGAAATACAACATAGATTTTTCGCTGAAAAAGGTTAAGGGCGAGCAGACCCGCTACCTTGTGTTTTTCAAAGGCCGGGACGCAGACGTTATGACCGCAGCGTTTCAAGAGTTTTCCGCAAAGAAGCTGAACAGGGAGAAAAAGCCCTCTATCCGCAAAGCCCTTGCCGCTGCAAAGGACAAGGCAAAGCAGCTTAACGCCGCCCGCGACAAGGTAAAGAAAATGGACAGGGGGCGCGAGATATGAAGCAGATTAACTACAAAAAGCTAATACTTCCGAATATCCCCTATGTGTTCTTTGTCTATCTCTTTGATAAAGTCGGACAGGCGGTGCGGCTTGCCCCCGGCGCGGATATTTCCGCAAAGATACTGAATATCACGCAGGGATTTTCCGCAGCCTTTGAAAGTGCCTTGCCGAGCATTTACCCGCTGGATTTGCTTGTCGGCATTGTCGGCGCGGTGATTATCCGCTTGATTGTCTATGTCAAAGGGAAAAACGCGAAGAAATACCGCAAGGGCGCGGAGTACGGCTCTGCCCGATGGGGAAACGCCGAAGATATTAAGCCCTACATAGACCCGGAGTTTCAAAACAACATCATTTTGACACAGACGGAACGCCTTACCATGAACAGCCGCCCGAAGCAGCCGAAGTACGCAAGAAATAAGAACGTCGTCGTGATCGGCGGCAGCGGCAGCGGAAAAACAAGGTTTTTCGTCAAGCCGAATTTAATGCAGCTTCATTCCTCTTACGTCTTGACAGACCCGAAAGGTACGGTTTTGATTGAGTGCGGGAAGCTGCTGCAACGGGCGGGCTACCGCATTAAGGTACTGAATACGATTAACTTCAAAAAATCTATGCACTACAACCCCTTTGTGTATATCCGCAGCGAGAAAGATATTTTGAAGCTGGTAAACACGTTGATAGCGAATACCAAAGGCGAGGGAGAAAAAAGTGCGGAGGATTTTTGGGTAAAAGCGGAAAGGTTATTGTATTGCGCATTGGTTGGCTACATCTGGTATGAAGCCCCCGCCGAGGAAATGAACTTTATTACCCTGTTGGAACTTATCAACGCCAGCGAAGCCCGCGAGGACGACGAGGAATATCAAAGCCCCGTCGATCTGCTGTTTGCCGACTTGGAAGAACGCGACCCCGACCATTTCGCGGTGAAGCAGTACCGAAAATATAAATTGGCGGCGGGCAAAACAGCAAAATCAATCCTCATTTCTTGCGGTGCGAGGCTTGCGCCTTTTGATATTAAGGAATTGCGCGATCTCATGTCCTACGACGAATTAGAACTTGACACGTTAGGCGACAGAAAGAGCGCACTTTTCCTCATAATGAGCGATACGGACAGCACGTTTAATTTTGTTATCGCTATGCTGCAATCGCAGCTTTTCAATTTGCTTTGCGACAAAGCGGACGACGAATATAACGGCAAATTGCCTGTTCACGTCCGCTTTTTGCTTGACGAGTTTGCGAACATCGGACAGATACCCCGATTTGATAAACTGATTGCCACAATCCGCAGCCGGGAAATGTCCGCTTCTATCATTCTGCAATCGCAGAGCCAGCTAAAAGCCATTTACAAGGACGCGGCAGAAATCATACTTGATAATGCCGACAGCACCTTGTTTTTGGGAGGACGTGGGAAAAATGCAAAGGATATTTCGGATAACTTGGGACGGGAAACAATTGACAGTTTCAACACTTCCGAAAATCGCGGCACGCAGGTTTCTCATGGACTTACTTATCAAAAATTAGGAAAGGAGTTGATGACACAGGACGAAATAGCAGTTATGGACGGTGGGAAATGTATTTTGCAGCTACGCGGTGTACGTCCCTTTTTAAGCGACAAATACGATATAACGAAACACCCGAACTACAAATACCTTTCCGACTTCGACAAGAAAAACGCTTTTGATGTGGAACGGTATATGTCTACCCGCCCGGCAATAGTAAAGCCCGATGAAGCCTTTGACATATACGAAATAGATTTGTCCGACGAGGACGCAGCCGCCGAGGAATAACGGCGGCATTTTCATTTTCAACAACATTTTTTGAGCCGCAAAGCGGCAGAAAGCGAGGTTTATATGGATTTCTTTAACAGCGCAGTTGGTGTATTGCAGACTTTGGTTATCGCGCTTGGCGCAGGTCTTGGCATTTGGGGGGCTATCAACCTCATGGAGGGTTACGGCAACGACAATCCGGGCGCAAAGAGCCAGGGCATGAAGCAGCTTATGGCGGGCGGTGGCGTCGCGTTGATCGGCGGCACCCTTGTTCCGCTTCTTTCCAAACTTTTTGGATAATGCCTAAAACAAATACCACCCGCCGCGCCCTCTCGGAAACGGGAGGGCGCGGGAAAGGAGGGATTAACTTTTGATATGGCAGATGATTGAAGATTGGTTTCGCGGCATTTTGACAGACGGGATTTTATCGAACCTCTCCGGCTTGTTTGACAGCGTAAATACAGAGGTTGGAGAAATTGCAACGCAAGTCGGCACGACCCCCGCCGGGTGGAACGCGGGCATATTCAACATGATACGCAGCCTTTCGGAAAACGTCATTGTACCGATTGCGGGCGTTATCATTACCTTTGTCATGTGTTATGAACTAATCCAGCTTGTAATTGAAAAAAACAATCTGCACGATCTCGACACTTGGATTTTTTTCAAATGGATTTTCAAAACCTTTGTTGCGGTGCTGCTGGTAACAAACACTTGGAACATCGTCATGGGAGTTTTCGACGTTACGCAGAGCGTCGTCAATCAGAGCGCGGGGGTTATCATATCCGATACAAGCATAGACGTTACCACCGTCATTACCGACATTGAAGCAAAACTCGACGCTATGAGCGTGGGCGGTCTTTTGGGGTTATGGTTTCAATCCCTCTTTGTAGGGCTTACCATGAAAGCCCTGTCAATCTGCATTATGCTTGTGGTGTATGGGCGCATGATTGAAATATATCTTGTAACGAGCGTTGCCCCTATCCCGATGGCAACAATGGTAAATCACGAATGGGGCAGCATGGGACAGAATTACTTAAAATCTTTGCTTGCGCTTGGTTTTCAGGCGTTTCTGATCTTGGTGTGTGTCGGCATTTATGCGGTGTTGATACAAACAATCGCAGCGACCGACGACATTTCCGGCGCGATCTGGGCTTGCATGGGCTATACCGTCCTCTTGTGCTTTACGCTTTTCAAAACGGGAAGCCTTGCAAAGAGCGTCTTTTCGGCACATTAAGGGGGTGAGTTATGATTTGAAAATCGGTTTAATCGACGTTGACAGCCATAATTTCCCCAACCTCTGCTTGATGAAGCTATCCGCGTATCATAAAGCAAAGGGGCATACGGTGGAATGGTGGAACGCAAAGGGGCGGTACGACCTTGTATATAAAAGCCGCGTCTTTACGGACACCTATTCCAAAGACACGATAACCGTTACCAACGCGGAACAAGTTATTTTCGGCGGTACGGGCTACGACACGAAAAACCGCTTGCCGCCGGAAGTGGAACACAGTTACCCGGATTATTCTATCTACCCGCAGTTTTTCGGGATTGCCTACGGCTTTTTAAGCCGGGGTTGTCCAAGAAATTGCGGGTTTTGCATTGTCAGCAGTAAAGAGGGACGCAAAAGTGTTAAGGTTGCGGATTTGTCCGAGTTTTGGAAATGGCAGCCGGAAATAAAAATCATGGACGCTAATCTGCTTGCCTGTCCCGACCATGAAAATCTCATTGAGCAGCTTATACGAAGCCGCGCATGGGTGGATTTTTCGCAAGGGCTGGATATTCGCCTTGTGAACAGGGATAATGTCAGCCTGTTAAATCGGGTACGGATAAAAGCGGTACATTTTGCATGGGATAATCCCGACGAGGACTTAACCGGGTATTTCCAACGTTTTTTGGATTTGACCGCCATTAAGAGCAGCCGCCAGCGGCGCGTGTATGTTCTTACCAACTACGGCAGCACTCACGAACAGGATTTATACCGCGTGAACACCTTGCGGGCTATGGGCTTTGACCCGTATGTGATGATTTACGAGCGTCCAACCGCCCCGCCTGTTACCCGCCATTTGCAACGGTGGGTAAATAACAAACGGCTTTTCTATGCTGTCCCCCGTTTTGAAGATTACATTCCGGGCAGAAAGGAGGTTTGAAATGGCGTATGTAACCGTCCCAAAGGACTTAACAAAAATCAAAAGCAAGGTAATGTTCAACCTTACGAAACGACAGCTAATTTGTTTCAGCGCGGCGGTAGCAATCGGACTGCCGCTGTTCTTTTTGGTAAAAGACAGCGTTGGAACAACCACAGCGGCATTGTGCATGGTGCTTGCCATGCTGCCTATGTTTTTGCTTGCCATGTACGAGAAAAACGGGCAACCGCTGGAAGTGATTATTCGGCAATTTGTGGAAGTGAAGTTTCTTCGCCCCAAAGAGCGACCTTATCAGACCAACAATTTTTATGCCGCCCTTGCGCGGCAAGAGCGATTAGATAAGGAGGTACGGGCGATTGTCAAAGGAAAAGGGAAAGACCCAAAACGAAAAGCGTAAACTTACGCGGCAGGAAAAGAAACAGATCGACGCGCTTATCCGGCAGGCAAAGGGCGACGGGAAGCCCCATACGGCGCAGGACAGCATACCGTTTGAGCGAATGTATAAGGACGGGATTTGCCGCCTTGCAAACGGGCGGTATTCCAAGTGCATTGAGTTTGAGGACATCAACTATCAGCTTGCGCAGCCGGACGACAAAACCGCCATTTTTGAAGCCCTTTGCGATATGTATAACTCGTTCGACGCTTCTATCAGCGTGCAGCTTTCCCTAATCAGCCGCCATGCGAACAAGGACGATTTCAAGAACAGTATCACGATTGCGCCGCAGAATGATGACTTCGACAGTATCAGAGCAGAATACACCGAAATGCTTAGAACGCAGCTTGAACGCGGAAACAACGGGCTTATCAAGACCAAGTTTCTCACCTTTACCGTTGAAGCAAAGGACATTAGATCGGCGCGGGCGCGTCTTGCCCGCATTGAAACGGACACCCTCAACCATTTTAAGGTGATCGGCGCGGCGGCGCGGGTATTGGACGGGAAACAGCGTCTTGAAGTGCTGCATGGGATTTTCCACCCGGACGGGGAACGCTTTAACTTTGCGTGGGAATGGCTACCCGCAAGCGGTCTTTCTGTCAAAGACTTTATCGCGCCGTCCTCTTTCCGATTTGGCGACGGGCGAATGTTTCAAATGGGCGGCAAGTTTGGCGCAGTTTCCTTTTTGCAGATCGTCGCGCCGGAACTCTCCGACCGTATGCTTGCCGACTTCATGGACGCGGAAAACGGGATTATCGTCAATCTGCACATTCAGAGTATCGACCACAACGAAGCAATCAAGACGATTAAGCGCAAGATTACCGACCTTGACCGTATGAAAATCGAGGAACAGAAAAAAGCAATCCGCAGCGGCTACGACATGGATATTATTCCGTCCGACCTTGCCACCTACGGCGGGGAAGCAAAAAACCTACTCCGCGATTTGCAGAGCCGCAACGAAAGAATGTTTCTGCTTACGCTGCTTGTCTTAAACCTTGCAGATACCAAGCAGAAATTGGATAACGAAGTATTTGGAGCGGCGGCAATCGCGCAGAAATACAACTGCATTTTGACCCGCCTTGACTACCGGCAGGAACAGGGGCTTATGTCCTCTATCCCGTTGGGGGAAAACCTTATCCATATCCAGCGCGGCTTGACGACCAGCAGCACCGCCGTTTTCGTTCCCTTTACGGTGCAAGAGCTGTTCCAAAGCGGCGAAGCATTGTATTACGGCTTAAACGCCCTTTCCAACAACATGATTTTGTGCGACCGAAAGAAGCTGAAAAATCCCAACGGCTTGATACTCGGCACACCGGGCAGTGGCAAAAGTTTTTCTGCAAAACGCGAAATCACAAACGCTTTTCTTATCACGTCCGACGACATTATCATTTGCGACCCCGAAGCCGAATATTACCCCCTTGTCGGACGTTTGAAAGGACAGGTTATCAAGGTTTCGCAGAACAGCACGCAGTACATTAACCCTATGGATATTAACCTCAATTACAGCGAGGGCGACACGCCCATAGCCTTAAAGAGCGACTTTATCCTTTCCTTTTGCGAACTCATTATGGGCGGCAAAAACGGGCTGGAAGCTGTCGAAAAGACCTTGATTGACCGCGCTGTTATCAGCGTGTACCGCAACTACCTTGCCGACCCGAAGCCGGAGAATATGCCGATTTTGGGCGACCTCTACGACGAGATCAAGAAGCAGCCGGAAAAGGAAGCGCAGCGTATCGCGGCGGCATTGGAACTCTATGTAAACGGCAGCTTGAACATTTTTAACCACAGGACAAACGTTGACATTCATAATCGCCTTGTCTGCTTTGATATTAAGGAACTCGGTACGCAGCTTAAAAAAGTCGGTATGCTTATCGTCCAAGACCAAGTATGGAACAGAGTAACGGTAAACCGCAGCGAGGGCAAGGCGACGCGGTATTACATCGACGAATTTCATTTACTCTTGAAAGAGGAACAGACCGCAGCATACAGCGTCGAGATTTGGAAGCGTTTTAGGAAGTGGGGCGGTATTCCGACAGGTATCACGCAGAACGTCAAAGACCTTTTGACGAGCAGAGAAGTTTCAAATGTTTTTGAAAACAGCGATTTTGTCTATATGCTCAACCAAGCCCAGGGCGACCGGGAAATCCTTGCAAAGCAGCTTAACATTTCGCAGCAGCAAATGACCTATGTAACCCATTCCGAAGCGGGCGAGGGGCTTATTTTCTACGGCAACGTGATTTTGCCCTTTATTGACCGTTTCCCGCAAAATACAGAACTCTATCGCGTCATGACGACCAAACCCGGCGAGGTGTCGGCATGAGGATAGAAACGGACAAAATCTATTGCGGCGACAGCTTGCAGGTACTTCAAACCTTGCCGGATAACTGTATGGATTGTTGCGTAACGTCCCCGCCCTACTATGCTTTGCGCGATTACGGCACAGACGGGCAGATCGGGCGGGAAGCAACGCCGGAGGAATATGTTTCCCGCATTACGGCGGTTTTCCATGAGGTAAAGCGGGTGCTTACGCCGGAGGGTACTTGTTGGCTGAATATCGCGGACACTTATTGCGGCACAGGCAGCAAAGCCGACCACCAAGACCCGAAATACCCCAAAGGCAGGAACGGGCAGCAAGTGGCGGTAAACCACCGCGCCCCCGGCTGCAAGCCGAAAGACCTAATCGGTATTCCGTGGCTTGTAGCCCTTGCCTTGCGGGGCGACGGTTGGTATTTGCGCAGTTCTATCATTTGGCATAAGGGGAACCCCATGCCGGAAAGCACGCGGGACAGGCCGACCCGCTGCTATGAATATGTGTTTCTGCTTACCAAGTCAAAGAAGTATTTTTACGATTGGCAAGCGGTAGCCGAGCCGATAGCCCTCACAACGGCGGGTCGGCTGAAAAGCGGAGTTAGCAAAGGAAACAAGTATAACGTTACTGTTCCGGGGCAAAACCAACCGCAGAAAATCAACCGCCCCCGCGAAAAGGGCGCATACGCCGATGAGTTGATATGCCCCGTCCGCAGCCGCCGCAACGTTTGGCAGATCAACACAGCTTCCTATCGCTGCGGGCATTTCGCAGCTTTCCCGCCGAAACTTGCGGAAACGTGCATTTTGGCGGGCTGTCCCGTCGGCGGGATTGTCCTTGACCCGTTTTTAGGCAGCGGAACCACCGCAGCGGCGGCAAAAAGCCTTGACCGCCGCTATATTGGTATTGAGATCAACCCCGAATACTGTAACCTTGCGAAACAGCGGATTGGAGGTGAAAGCCCATGAGCAAGGAATGGAAAGCCCCGGACAAGGTAACGCAGAAAATGACCCGCGACGGTGCGGTTGCGGAAAACCTCACGACGGGCGAAACGTCCAGTATCAGCGAAAGGCCGCAGGAGGAAAACTATTCAGCCCCCGCAGGCGCGGCAGCGGAAAAGGTTGTGCAGCATATCGGCGCAGAGATTGAGCGACACGCAGCAAAAGGCGCGGAGAAAAAAGCCCTTGACGCGGCGCAGCCTAAAACCCATTCTTCCCGCTTGCAGTTTTCCGAAGCGGAACGGGCAACGCCGGACCTGCAAAAGGCAATCAAAAAATCCGATACGGCGGCTGACCGTTTAGACAAAGCGCGGGCAGCTATCCCCAAACAGACCAAAATCAAGAAAGAGCGCGTTTTTGACGAAGCCAAAGGCAAAGCAAAGACGCGCCTTGCTTTTGAAAAAACGGATAAGCCCCCAAACGGCAAGTTGCGTCATAACCCGTTATCCCGTCCGGCGCAGGAATTGGACGCCGCCGTACATGGAAAAATCTATGAGGTGGAGAAAGAAAACGTCGGTGTGGAAAGCGGACACAGGATAGAACTTGTGGGCGAGAAAGCGGGCGGCATGACGACGCGGGCAGTAAAACGCGGCATACGCAGCCATAAGCTGAAACCTTACCGGGCGGCGGCAGCAGCCGAGAAAAAGGCAGCAAAGGCAAACGCCGATTTTCTCTATCAAAAGGCGCTGCATGATAACCCCGCCCTTGCGCACTCTAACCCGATTTCCCGTTTTTGGCAAAAGCAGCGCATTAAAAAGCAGTATGCAAAGGCGTTGAAAACGGGCGGCAAGGTGAAAAAGACCGCCGAAGCCACCGCAAAGGCAGCAAAGAAAACGGCGCAGGAAACCAAACGGGCGACGTTCTTTGTCGTCCGGCATTGGAAAGGCTGTTTGATCGTGGGCGGGATTGCCTTTATCGTGCTTCTGTTTTTCGGCGGTTTGTCCTCTTGTTCCCTGTTCGGCGGCAACAGCGGAAGCGGCTTGATTGCGTCGTCCTATCTCTCCGAGGACGCGGATATTACAGGCGCAGAAAGCGCGTATGTCGCTATGGAAGCCGAGTTACAGGATATGCTGGATAACATCGAAAGCGAATACCCCGGCTATGACGAATACCGGGTAACGGCTGACGAGATCGAGCATGACCCGTATGTGCTAATCTCTATCCTCTCCGCTTGGCATGAGGGCGTGTTTACTCTCGATGAAGCGCAAAGCACCCTTGAAATGCTCTTTGATAAACAGTATATCTTGACGGTTACGGAGGAAGTCGAGGTACGCTACCGCACCGAAACGCGGACGGACAGCGAGGGCAACGAATACGACGTTGAAGTAGCCTATAACTATTACATTCTCAATGTGGATTTGGAAAACTTCAACCTCTCCCATGTTCCCGTTTACATTATGGGCGAGGAACAGCTATCCATGTACGCTATGTATATGTCGTCGCTTGGGAACAGACCCGACCTTTTCCCGCAATCCGGCTATATTTCAAAATACTATGAAAACCCGCCAGCGGATTATGAAATCCCGCCCGCCTATCTGGAAGATGAACAGTTTGCGCGGCTCATTGAGGAAGCGGAAAAGTATGTCGGTTTTCCTTATGTGTGGGGCGGCAGCAGCCCGGAAACCTCTTTTGATTGCAGCGGTTTTGTTAGCTATGTGCTGACGAACAGCGGCCTATACAATACGGGCAGACTTGGGGCACAGGGGCTTTACAACATTTCAACCCGCGTTTCCAACCCGCAGCCGGGGGATTTGGTTTTCTTTACGGGTACATACGACACACCGGGCGTATCTCATGTGGGTATCTACGTTGGCGAGGACGGGGACGGAAGCCCCGTCATGCTGCATTGTGGCGACCCGATACAATACGCAAAACTTGATACAAGCTATTGGCAATCCCATTTTTACGCCTATGGGCGGCTACATTACAACTGACTTTGAAAGGAGTTTATTTCTATGGCAAACACGAAACTTGACCGTATCGAACGGGATATTGAGAAAACGAGGGCGAAAATCCTTGAATACCAAAAAAGACTGAAAGACCTTGAAGCGCAGAAAATCGAGGAAGAAAATGCGCAGATCGTTCAAATGGTGAAAGCGGTACACCTTGACGGGGCGCAGCTTGCCGCGTTCCTCTCCGCTTACGCCAGCGGCGAAATTGCTTTGCCGCAGCCGGACGCAGACTATACCGACGAACAGGAGGAAACCGAAGATGAAGCATAAAAAACTGTTCCGCAGCGTTACCGCTTTGCTTGCCGCCCTTGTACTCATGGGCGGCTTTTCTGTTACCGCTTTTGCGGGCGGCGGTGACGTGAGCGACGAGCCGCCTACCCCCGTAACCGAAACCGAGCCGGAAGAAACGACGGGCGGCTATGAGCCGCAGCCTTTAACGCCGGAGGGCAACATGAGCCTTGTGGACGACATAACGGGCGAAGCGTCCGGCGATAAGCAGTTTATTACCGTCGTTACGAAAAACGGAAACTATTTTTACATCATCATTGACCGCGCCGAGGACGGAGAAAACACCGTCCATTTCCTCAATCAAGTTGATGAAAAAGACCTTTTGCAGCTTATGGAGGACGAACAGACCGAAGCCCCCGCTTGTAGCTGTACTGAAAAATGCGTTGCCGGAAGCGTCAACACCGATTGCCCCGTTTGCAGCGTCAATATGAGCGAGTGCGCGGGCAAGGAAGCCGAGCCGGAGCCGGAAGAAACCGAGCAGCCGGAGCCGGAGGAAGATAAAGGCGGCGGCATGGGCGGTGCTATTCTGCTTGTCGTGCTGCTTCTTGCCGCAGTAAGCGGCGGCGCGTTCTATTACTTTAAGATTATGAAGCCCAAAAAGGACGCGGCAAAAGGCAGCAGCAACCTTGACGATCTCGATTTTGACGAGGACGACGAGGAAGAATTAGAAACCGAGCAGGAGGACGAGGAAGTATGAAACTTGTAATTGCAGAGAAACCGAGCGTCGGGGCGGCGATTGCCGCCGTTATTGGCGCGAATGAAAAGCGCAGCGGATATTTTGAGGGCAGCGGCTACCTTGTGTCGTGGTGTATCGGGCATTTGATTAGCCTTGCAGACGCGGCAACCTACAACGAGCAGTACCGAAAATGGAAGTATGACGATCTCCCCATTGTCCCGCAGGATTGGCAGTTTACCGTTGCCAGCGGCAAGGAGCAGCAGTTTTCCGTACTCAAAGACCTTATGCAGCGCAGCGACGTTTCCGAGATTGTCAATGCGTGCGACAGCGGGCGCGAGGGAGAACTCATTTTTCGATTTGTCTACGAACAGGTAAATTGCCAAAAGCCCTTTTCCCGCCTTTGGATTAGCAGCATGGAAGAAAGCGCAATCCGCGAGGGCTTTTCAAACCTCAAAGACGGGCGCAGCTATGACAACCTCTATCAATCCGCGCTTTGCAGAGCAAAGGCAGATTGGCTTGTCGGGATTAACGCGACCCGCCTTTTCTCTATCCTCTATCACAAAACGCTGAATGTCGGCAGAGTGCAGACGCCCACCCTTACCATGCTGGTAAACCGCGACTATGCGATCAGCAGCTTTAAGAAAGAAAAATATCATGTTGTCCGTCTGGACGCGGGCGGTGTTTCGGCTTTGTCCGAAAGGCTGAACGAAGAAGCGGCGGCGCAGCAGATGAAAGCGGCTTGCGAGAAATCGCAAGCCGTTTGTACTTCCCTCAAAAAAGAGAAAAAGACCGTTGCACCGCCGAAGCTGTTTGACCTTACCGCGTTGCAGCGCGAAGCCAACCGCCTGTACGGGTTTACGGCGAAACAGACCCTTGATTATGCGCAAGCCCTCTACGAAAAGCGGCTTTTGACCTATCCCCGCACCGACAGCAAATATATCACTTCCGATATGCAGCGCAGCACAAAGGAACTCATTACCGGGCTTTGTTCGCTGCTTCCCTTTATGCGGGACGTGAAGCTGCAAGCAGACCTTACAAGGGTTTGCGACAACAGCAAAGTAACCGACCACCACGCTATTTTGCCGACAGCCGAGTTTTTGAAAACGGGCTTTTCTTCCCTTACCGACAGCGAAACAAAACTTATGACCCTTGTATGCGCGAAGCTGCTTTGCGCCGCAGCCGCGCCCTATGAATATGAAGCGGTTACGGCGGTTATCTCTTGCGGCGGTTATACCTTTACCGCAAAGGGAAAGACGACGCTTTGCGAGGGGTGGCGTGAGATTGAAAAGCTGTCCCGCGCCGCGTCCGAGGAACAGGACGAGGACGCAGAGCCGGAAACCGTTTTGCCGCCGCTTGCCGAGGGGCAGACCTTTGACAATCCGGCAGCGGAGATCTCCGAGCGTTACACGCAGCCCCCAAAGGCATTTACCGAAGATACGCTTCTGTCCGCTATGGAGAACGCGGGCAAGGAAGAAACGCCGGAGGACGCAGAGCGCAAAGGGTTAGGCACTACCGCAACGCGGGCGGGTATCATTGAAAAACTCATTAGCGCGGGCTTTGCCGAGCGCAAGGGCAAAAAGCTAATCCCCACAAAGGACGGGTATAACCTTGCCGCTATCCTGCCCGAAGTCCTTACGTCCCCGCAGCTTACGGCAGAATGGGAAACCCGCCTTACCGGGATTGCCAAAGGCAGCGACAGCCCGGACGATTTCATGCGCAGCATTGAGGAAATGACAGCGGGGCTTGTCAAGACCTATTCCGCGATTTCCGAGGATAAAGCGAAGCTGTTTACCCCGCAGCGGGAAGCAATCGGCACTTGCCCCCGTTGCGGCGCGGCGGTTTACGAGGGCAAGAAAAACTTTTACTGCTCCGACAGGGCTTGCAGCTTTGTGATGTGGAAGAATGACCGCTTTTTTGAGCAGCGCAAAAAGGCTTTCACAAAGGCGATTGCCGCCGCCCTTTTGAAAGACGGAAAGGTAAAAATCAAAGGTATGTACTCGACCAAGACGGGAAAGACCTTTGACGGAGTTGTGCTGCTTGCCGACACAGGCGGCAAGTATGTAAACTTCCGCGTCGAGCAGAACCGAAAATGATAAGGCTTGATGAAAAGCAATACCGCGCCGTAAAGAAAATGACCCGCGCCGCTTGTGCAAACAACGATTGCGGGAATTGTCTGCTGCTGGACGACGGGGAAACTTGCGTTTGTGTGCAGAGTATCAGCTATTCGCTGCTATGCCGCTATTTCCGCGAAGCGGTATTACCCGCCGACAGGCAGCTTTGCGAACAGATCACCCGCAGCGGGGAAACCGATTTGAAGCGTTGCGCGGTATGCGGCAGCACGTTTGCGGCGGGCAGCAACCGGGCGAAATACTGCCCCGATTGCGCGGCAAAGATACGCCGCAGACAGAAAGCCCAAAGCGAGAGAAACAGGCGTTTACGGATAAAAACAACTACATAGCAAGCACAGCAAACGAGTACCCGTTTGCGAGAAATGCCCGCGCTTCCCATAGAGAGCGCGGGCATTTTGCTTGTTGGGATAGTCCCAAACCCTTATATGACCGAGAAAGGACGTGATGAAAGAATATGCCGTATTCCTCATACGACCATGACAAATTGGAAACCGCCGAAACCATGCGGATAGAACGCCGGATGTATTTTGAAGCAAAGGACAGGGAGATTGCCCCTTATGCTTCCTTGCCGATTGCGCAGCTACTTTCCATGCGCAGCGAAAGCGCGGCGGCAGAACAGGCGATTTTTGACGACCTTAAAGAACGCGCCGCCGCATGGGAAGAACAGGCGGGAAGAACGCTTTTGCTGGATAAAACACTTGAATATGTGAGAACGCCGCACGTCCAGCACACCGCTAACGAGTGGCAGACCACCGAGCATAACCGCCATATTCGCAGCAACCGGGTATATCAGATGAATTACTACATTTACGAGAATACCCGCTACGACAAAGAAGCGCAGAAATCTATCCCGTATTCATGGACGCTTACATGGAGCGTGCGCACCAACAGCCCAAGCAGAACCCAAGCGAAGATTGCCGGACAAGATAGAAAGGTTTTCACCGACAAGGCAGCTATGGAAAAGTATCTGAATGGGCGTATCAAAGCGTATGACCGTCTGTTTACGGAAATCTCCCCGCCTATCCCGCAGGAGTACGCCGACTATTTCAAAGTAAACGGTATGCTCATGCCGGACTACACCATAGAGGGCGAAGAACCCCCGCAGCAGCAACAGGCGGCAGCTATCCCCGAAAATACCGGGCAGGAAAAGGAGCGTGAACACATGAGCGAACAGTTTTCTATTATGATAGGCAACCGCAGCCGCTTTGACGCGGGCGACCCCGGCGGCTATTGGCTGGATATGCCCGCCACAAAGGAGCAGTTGCACGAAGCTATGCGGAACGTCGGCATTACCGCCGACAACCCGCAGGATTTTTCCATTCGCGGCTATTCCGACGACCCGGAGAAACATATTGCCTTGCCTTATGAAATGGTATGCGCCGCCGACGTGGACGAACTCAATTTTCTTGCGGCGCGGCTCGAACAGCTTGACCCCGCCGAGGTTGGCAAGCTGAACGCAGCCTTGCAGCAGAAAAACGGGCTTGCAAATATTGGACAGGTAATTGACTTCACCTACAACGTGGATTTCTACGTCCATATCCCCGAAGTACATAACTACCACGATTTGGGCGACTATTACTTAAATCAATCCGGCATGGTACAAATGCCCGAAGAATGGAAAGGCGGCATTGACCTTTCTACTTTTGGCAGGAACGCTGCCGCGCAGGAAAAAGGCGCGTTTACCGAGTACGGCTATATCGTGGAAAGCGGCGACGAGTGGGAACGGCAGTTTGAGGGGCGCGAAGTGCCGGAAGAATACCGCATTATGAGTTACCCGCAGCCGGAGCGCGGCGAACAGGACAAAGCCTATATGGACGCAGCCGAAACGCAGCAAGCAGACGCACAGGCCGCAGAGCCGCAGCAGCCCCGCCCCGTCGTCCCCATTATCCTTACTTCCGAAAAGCCCGCCGAAAAGGTAAAGGAGATCACCGCGCGTTTGGAACAGGGCGTACAGGCGATTTTTGACAGCGACCGCTACAAAGAGTTTCTTACTGCCATGTCGAAGTTTCACGATTACAGCTTGAATAACACTATCCTAATTGCCATGCAGGGCGGCAATTTGGTAAAGGGCTATTCACAATGGCAGAAAGAGTTTGACCGCCATGTAAAGAAAGGCGAGAAAGGCATTAAAATCTTTGCCCCCGCGCCCTACAAGGTGAAAAAGCTGGTTGATAAAATCGACCCCGAAACGAGAAAGCCCATGCTTGACCGCGAGGGAAAAGTGGTAAAGGAAGAAAAGGAAATCACCGTCCCCGCCTTTAAGGTTATAACCGTCTTTGATATTTCGCAGACCGAGGGCAAGGAGTTTCCCGACCTTTCCGTTAAACCGCTGCTTGCCGATGTGGAGCAGTACGAGGATTTTTTCGCCGCCCTTGAAAAAGCGTCCCCCGTCCCGATTGCATTTGAGCAGATCACAAACGGCGCAAATGGGTATTTCAGTTTGACCGACAAGCGTATTGCAATCAAAGAGGGCGTGAGTGAATTACAGGCGGTAAAGACCGCCATTCACGAAATCGCCCATGCGAAGCTGCACGACGTAGACTTAAACGCCCCGCCGGAGCAGCAAAACCGCGTTGACCGCCATACCTGCGAGGTAGAAGCGGAAAGCGTCGCTTATACGGTTTGCCAGCATTTCGGCCTTGATACTTCCGATTACTCTTTCGGCTATGTGGCTGGTTGGAGCAGCGGCAAGGAAATGACCGAGTTAAAAGCGTCCCTTGAAACAATACAGACCACCGCAAAGGAACTCATTACCGAGATTGAGGGGCATTTTACCGAGTTGCAGCAGCAGCGGCAAGCCGAGCAGGAGCAGGGCGATACCTTTTCCATTTATCAGTTAAAGCGCGGGGACGAAACAAGGGACTTGCGCTTTGAGCCTTATGACCGTCTGCAAGCGGCTGGACTTACCATTGACCGGGTAAATTATGAACTCGTCTATACTGCACCGCTTACAAAGGATATGACGCTGGGCGACATTTGGGAAAGGTTTAATATCGACCACCCCGCCGATTTCAAGGGGCATAGCCTTTCCGTTTCCGACATTGTTGTGCTTCATCAGAACGACGAGGACACCGCCCACTATGTAGACAGTATCGGTTTTCAGCAAGTGCCGGAGTTTTTGCAGGAGCAGCAGACCCCCGTATTTGACAAGCTGCCGCCCGAACAGCAGCAAGCCTTGTCCGACACCGTACAAGACACTTTGCAAATGCTGGTTGACGCAGACAAGCGGATTTATGGCGACGTTACGGGCAAGACCCTTGAAGCAATCGCGGCGCAAGGATATTCCTACAAGGACGGGCAGCTTGAAAAGCAGCAGCCGGAAGCGACCCCCGACAGCCTTTTGACGGGTGAAACCGTCAGAACGCCGAGGGGCAATTTTCATATTACCGATATGAGCCGTGAACAGATCGAAGCGGCGGGATTTGGTTTTCACCATGCGTCGGAGGACGGGAAGTATCTCATTATGGGGAATGGCACACAGGCTTATGCCATAGCCGCCGAGCAGCCGCAGCGGGATAATCCCTTAAAGCACGTCGAGGACACCATAGAGCAGAACGACAACAATTTTGACGGGCTTATCAACAATACGCCGCAAACGCCCACCGTTGCAGATTTTGAGCAGCGGGCAAAGGCGGGGGAAGCGATTTCCGTTACCGACCTTGCAAAAGCGGTAAAAGCCGAGAAACGGGAACAGCCGCAGAAAAAACCGTCCATTTTGAAGAAGCTGGACGAATACAAGAAACAGGCGGCGCAGCAGCCGAAAGATAAACAGAAAGAGCATAAAAAGGATTTGGAGGTTTGATAGCATGAATACCCGCTTTACCATTGAGGAAGAAAACATTGTTGCGATCTACGCCGAGGACAGCCGGGAAACAACGCTTGAAAATATCCTTGCCGCCATGCCCTACATGGACGAGGATATGCGCCAGCTTGCCGCCGCAGCGGTGAACAAGCTGCAAGCCATGACGGACAGCGAGTTTTCCGAAAGGGAGTTTATCTTGACCGACGAGGAATAGCCCATAGAAAACAGGGGCGCGGTTGCCGATTTCCGGCACCGCGCCCCTGTTCTTTTTTTGTCCTTGCGTGGACAATTAGAAAGCCGTTTTTGCGGGTTTGAATATACTTTATCGTCTATGCTGTTTCCCCGCGCTGGAAGCCGCAGAAACACAGGCGTTTTCAGCCCTTAACGTTCCACTTGCCACCCCATGTTTTGCGCCTTATCGCTCCTGCTCCCGCGCCCTGCTTTGGGACGGGTAAAGAATACTATCGACGTTCTTTTTGACAATGCCGTATTCTTGCATTTGCTTTTTCGCTTGGCGGTAATCCTCATACAATTTGCTTTTTCTGTCGTTTAAGCTGCTATACTCCTTGCGCAGCGCGGCGAGATCGGGCAGCTTCTTTATCTGCATTTCCTTTAATGCCCTTGCCGCAGCTTCAAACAGGATAATTTCGCTTTCATGCCCCCGCAGATACTTTTCCTTGTCCCGCGACTTCTTGTATTCCTCGTAAATCGGTTTTAATTGTCGGTATGTGGTCGTGTGCTTGATAAGCAGCGACAAATCAGACATACGCTGCTCTACGTCCTTAACCGCCCTTGCCGCCGCGTCATGGGCGGTCATAATATCGGCTATCTTGCTTTCAAGTTCGCTATAATACTCAATCTTGTTTTCGGTTAGGAAGTTCATGCTTTTAGCAGCCTGTTTCAGATTATGGATTTTTGCCCACCGTTCATAGCCCGCCGACTGTTGGGCTTTGATACTGTTTTCAAGATCGACGACAAGCCGGATTTTCTTATCTTCCCGCAGCGTTTTTGTTTTGGCAACATACACGCCCTTGATACGCTCCTTTATCGCTTCTTCCGTATAGGCCGCGCCGAGCGTCTTTGTGCGGGTAAACCGTTCCTGTCCGGCAGCGCGAAAGGAAATGTATTTGCCCTGTTTGATTTCATACCCCATTTCCTGCAAGCGGCGCAGCAGTTCGTCAAAATCTTTCACTTGGGGAATGAGAGTATCTATCGCCGTTTTCAGCTTTGCTTTGTAGCTTGTCCCTTGCTTTTCGGCGGTGTATTCTGCATAGCTTTTTCCCTTGTCCTGTCCCGGTACGACGACGGATAGCCCATGCTCTTTACATATCCTGTCGCTGGTGCGCCGGATAAAGTGATAGCTTTGCTTGTTGGAATGGTACTTTTTGTAGTCAACGAAGCTAACCGCGTTGAAAATCAAGTGATTATGCAGATGGTCTTTATCGACGTGAGTTGTCAAAACAAACTCATACTTGCCGCCTAATACCGCCCCGGCAAGTTCCATGCCGATTTTGTGCGCTTCTTCCGGTGTGGTTTCTCCCACCGCAAAGGATTGTATCAAGTGCCGCCCTAAATGTGTGCCGCGATCTCCGGCAGCTTCCCGCGTCCATGCAAACTCAATATCGGCGGTTTCCAGCCCGCAGCCGAAAGAGGACGCAAGCAGCTTCCCGTCTGTCTTTTCGGGATTTAAGATATAGTCTATCGCAGCCTTTAAGGTTGATTTAATAGGGTGCGTCTTTGTAACCGCCATATCTCGTCCACCGCCTTTTTAATGTCCTCTATATCCTGCCTGTAAACCGTCCCCGTCGCATTGGCGCGTTTTGCAATCTGGTTGATGTTCCGGCTCACCGCTTGCAGTTCCCGGATATATGCTTTTGTGTCGCTTCGGTCAACGACAAGAATATACCCGTCTATCGCCATTTTACGGAAGTATGCCCCATACTGCTTTATGGGAAGCTGCTTCATCTTCTCGTCGATCAGCCGCTTTTCTTCTTCCGTAACGTAAAACTTCATCTGTATATTTCTCTTTCGGTTTTCCATTTCCGCACCGCCTTTCGGTATAAGGGTTTGGGATTATCCCAACAAGCACTTTTCGCAAACGGGTACTCGTTTGCTGTGCTTGCTATCTACTCCTTATCCCGTTTCAAAGGCAGCGTTTGTTGCACTCTCTTTCTAATTTGGCGCAAAAAAAGATTGCAGCCCCTATGCGCTGCAATCTCCTGCTTCCCATATTGTGAGGTTAGTCCTCTGCTTGTTCGACTTCTGTTATCTCCCTTGCCGTTGCGGTTACAATCCGTATGCCTTTATCGCTCATACCGTCCAGCAGCGCGTCAAGCTGCCGCCGCCCGGTGGATTTCTCCGCATTGCTGTTCGGGAAGAAAAATTGATCTACCGAAATATGATACCGGGTTACAAGGTCATAGAATACCTGTAAACTCGGCTGTTGTCCCTTGTTCTCGATATTCGCAAGGTAGCGCGGGGAAATATATAACTCGTCGCTTACCTTTTTGCGGCTCTCGCCGTATTCATTTCTCGCGGCTTTTATAGCTGCCCCGAAAGCCTTAAAGTCGTACAATGGTACGGGTCTTTTTGCCATTTTCATTCACCCTGTTACATTTTACAGTTCACCTTTCTTTTTGGATATGTCCACACAATTCATATCATTAGGTTAAATACGCTGAAGTGAAAAGTTAAATTCCACTTTCAAAAGGCGAATAAAAAATGTGGAACTTTCTTCTACAGAAGTCTATACAGAGCATAAATATAGCGTTAGAAAGGGTTTCAAATAGGTAGAAGTAAGT
>NZ_JANGCA010000200.1:0-454 GCF_024463855.1 Clostridium sp. DFI.1.208
GCGGGTGTAGTTCAATGGTAGAACTTCAGCCTTCCAAGCTGACTACGTGAGTTCGATTCTCATCACCCGCTCCATTATGAGTAAGATTTGTGCTCAGAGCCTATGGCTCTGGGCATTTTTGTTAAATCTTACGAAAAATCGGAAGCGAGTTCGTTTGATATATACACGGGATGTGTAAGGAATATTACTCCTTATGCATCCCTTTTTCCTTTTCCTCCACCGCTGGTTATGATCTTTGAAAAACAAAATAGCGAGTACTAAAACAAGAAGTGAGCGACATCTGATGATACGCCAAGACGGTATTTTTAAAATCGCAAAGAAATAAATAATACAAGAGCGATCCATATCAGGCAGAAAAAGCGGTCTCGAAAGCCGGTTCGCCAGGACCTTCGTATAATGATACTTATAAATAAAATGCTCCGTGGAGGAGTTGGTGTGAATCCAATGAATGCTA
>NZ_JANGCA010000201.1:0-450 GCF_024463855.1 Clostridium sp. DFI.1.208
CCCTGGCAGTGAGCATCCTTCCACAGCTGGATATCCAGCAGCTGTTTGCGGAGGATCCTGCGACAGTGACACTGGAATTGAAGGAAGGCAGTACGACACGTCCGTTATCTGTGAGCACCACGGATACGAAAGCAGTGGAAGCGGTACTGTTGAAGGATGGTACGGAGGTGGAACGCAAGATATTGCATACGAACACACCGGCACAGTTCGATATCCTTCAAAACGGGACGTATGTGATCCAAAGCATCGATTTACAGGGAAGCATTCTGGAGGAGCATGAACAGGTGGTGGAAGGACTGGCAGACCTGTATGTGGAAAAGACAGGGCAGGGAGAAATCACCCTGTATGGACGAATGGAAAACACGGATCATATATCAGTTACTTTCAAGGAAAAGAAGGAGCCTGTAAAGGTCGAGAAGCAGGAGAACGGCTTGTATCAGGGAAGCTATA
>NZ_JANGCA010000202.1:0-441 GCF_024463855.1 Clostridium sp. DFI.1.208
GACTGGGGCTGTTCCGTTTAGCCACGAGCCTTACAAGGCTCGTGAGCGTTAAGAACGGGGCAGACACAGGAAGAAAGGGAACGCCTTTAGGCGTTCGTAAAGGGCGTATATGTAACACCGCCCTGCGCATACATGTCATAGTACCTAGAAACTGTGATAAATAAAGGACAAAACATGATTTTTACCCCGCAAAAAATGGGGCATACGAAAGGAGCAATGCACTATAACTACACACAAAAATTTATCCGTTAAGATTGATTACATCAGCATTGTATTTGATACTGTAACCGCTGAAGATGTAATCATGCACATTTTAGGTTTACCAACTGATATTTTTAATGTCTATCCGGCAAGCGTTAAATTCAAGACGTATCAAGCACGCTGGCAGATTGGAGATATTTATGTATCGGGGGACGCAAGAAAGACAGAGGACAACCCACA
>NZ_JANGCA010000203.1:0-436 GCF_024463855.1 Clostridium sp. DFI.1.208
TATTCATTCAGTACATAATCGGTATGCCAGTCCAAATCCGACCAGTTGATCACATCACTCCATAAGTACCTCTTCCAGCCACTTTCTATAGCTGCCTTATGTGAAGCCGGCGCCTCTGCAGGTGTTGGTGTGACCTTGTAATAAAGGCGTTCCTTCATGTTGAAGCTGATCTGCGTCTTTGCTTCCGCAAGTGATTCTCCGGCGATTGGTGATTTCGTAAGGATTCTCGCAGATGCAGCCTTCAAGATCCTTGTACCACTCTTCGTAGCTGCAATCAGTTCTCCATCCGTATCCTTTGTTGGATCAGTACTCACTTTCGCAAGCAGGGTATTCCCATTGATTCCGATATTGCCTTTTGCACTCCATGAGACAGCTTCTTTCCCTGTTGAGGAGGGCAGTGCCACATCCTTCGTCAGTCCCATCAGACTTGTCTGCG
>NZ_JANGCA010000204.1:0-435 GCF_024463855.1 Clostridium sp. DFI.1.208
TAGGTTTACCAACTGATATTTTTAATGTCTATCCGGCAAGCGTTAAATTCAAGACGTATCAAGCACGCTGGCAGATTGGAGATATTTATGTATCGGGGGACGCAAGAAAGACAGAGGACAACCCACAAGGGTTAGGCTGTTATCTTGTTATGACCGGCAGAGGCTGTGATGATATTTTCCGTATTCTTGATAGTAGGAATTATACCTTTGGAGATATGTTCAAACATTGTGAGCGAAGATATGGACTGGATAACTTCCATTTCACTAGACTGGATATTGCCATTGATGATAAGAACGAAAAGCCATTTTTTACCATAGAGCAGATAAAGAAGAAATGCGAAAAAGAGGAATTTATCTCGAATAGTGAGGGCTACCACTTTGACGAAAGCAAGTTTGATGATTTCGACACCGCAAAGACCGTTTATATCGGTGCTG
>NZ_JANGCA010000205.1:0-430 GCF_024463855.1 Clostridium sp. DFI.1.208
CATTACTGCTGCCGGGTTTCCCCATTCGGATATCGACGGATCTTTGTGTACGTACCACTCCCCGTCGCGTTTCGCCGTTTGTTGCGTCCTTCTTCAGTTCCAAGTGCCTAGGCATCCACCGTACGCCTTTATTCACTTAATCACGTTAAGTTTCAAGCGTTCGTTTCTTTGCTTAGGTTTTTGCTTGAGTTTTCTGTTTTGTTTAACTTTCTACTCGTGAATATCTATGTTGTTTACAACTTTCGTTATAGACCTTCATATGTCTTCTGTTATTCAGTTTTCAAAGATCGACTTCGTTTCTCTTGGAAGATCAGTCTTCCAAAACTGAACAGGAAATGTCCGATATCTCTTTACTTCTTCTTGTACTTTCTCCTTAGAAAGGAGGTGATCCATCCCCACGTTCCCGTAGGGATACCTTGTTACGACTTAA
>NZ_JANGCA010000206.1:0-420 GCF_024463855.1 Clostridium sp. DFI.1.208
ATTGGCAGGGATCACAATCATTGGATCCTCTGTCGCATATTTCACTTCGACGGATACGAAGGACAATCTCTTTACCGTAGGCTCTGTGAGGACCATCCTGCATGAGGACAGATGGGACGATCTCGCAGATACCGACCATAACGGTATCCCCGATATGGCAGAAGATATCATACCGAATAAAACGATCCCAAAAGATCCGACGATCGAGAATACCGGCAAGAACCCTGCCTGGGTCTATCTGGAGGTCAGAGTACCGATCGTAAATATCATCACCGCGCAAGAGGATGGCTCACGGAATCCGAAAGCTGATACAGAGCTCTTCCTCTTCACGCCGGACCTGGATCACTGGCGACAGCTGAGTAAGATCGTTGAAGAGGATACCGATGGCAGGAAGACAGCGGTCTATGTCTTTGGTTATGA
>NZ_JANGCA010000207.1:0-416 GCF_024463855.1 Clostridium sp. DFI.1.208
CTTTCTTCCTGTGTCTGCCCCGTTCTTAACGCTCACGAGCCTTGTAAGGCTCGTGGCTAAACGGAACAGCCCCAGTCAGAAACCTTATTTTCGGTCTGATAGTCCATGCTTATTCATGCTATCAAAGTGAAAATATGTATTTTATATGCTTACTCAAGCGTGTGATTGACCCTAGCGTGCTTAATCACCCTATCTAATACGATAATAACTCCATTAGAATTACTTGTCAAGAAGTTTTTGTTGACTTTTAGATATAGATTAAGTATGATATGCTTATAAATACCAAGAAAAGCAACGAAAGGAGCGGTTATACTAAGTTATGGAGCATTATGAAAAGAAAATCAGTTTCTTAGGAGAAAACATACAGACCATAAGAAAACACAGAGGAATGAAACAACAGGAACTTGCGGACAAAA
>NZ_JANGCA010000208.1:0-415 GCF_024463855.1 Clostridium sp. DFI.1.208
TTTTAGGCTATCCTCATTTTCGGACTATCCAAACATTGCTTATAGTGATTTGCACTCTATAAACGTTTCAGTCCTTCAGTATTTCTACCTACTACGACTTCATCTGATTTCTTATGGTAAACCTTTCTCGACCGAGGGTACTATCACTGATTTTAAAGTTTACTAGAATTCCTCGTCCATAAGACCTCCCGGGGTAAGACACAAACCCTTTTTCTTTCACAACGTCTTGATTTACTGTCTTGGTTTTACGTTTACCTTTCGGACTTCGGTTTGTATAGCAACCTTATCCACCATTTAGCCTCATCAAGTTTCTGTTCGTACGCTCAAAAGAATCGTTACACCACTTCCTTCACCCATGACATCACTATCAACGGCTTGTGGTTCACTACACTTGGCGGTAACTACCTGTGGTTGG
>NZ_JANGCA010000209.1:0-411 GCF_024463855.1 Clostridium sp. DFI.1.208
CTAAGACGTTTGCTCGCAGTTCTTCTTCTACCTTGAGGATATCCATCGCCTCTGTAGCTGTCATATCTGGGAATCTCTCTAACATGGCCTGGACATGCATGATCGTGCTTGTTAGCTTTTCTTCAGCGCGTCCTTCAGCACGTCCTTCAACACGACCTTCAGCGAGTCCTTCGATTCTGCCTTCTTCTTTGATACCTTGGCTCAGGTTACACATGATCTCGACCTCCTCTTCGATTTCCTTCGTCATGTTTATGCGGTAATCATTCTTTAATTTCTTCTTTTTTTCTTCTGCCGATAGCTTGGCTATGAACAACAGGTTCAACAATTCCAGGAATCCATGCTCATCATCGTCATAGTCATATTCTTTGGCAGGGTAGACCATGATGGCTTCCAATAGATCATAATCTTCCT
>NZ_JANGCA010000021.1:0-79689 GCF_024463855.1 Clostridium sp. DFI.1.208
TCATAGATATAAAAAAGGATATATGAAAGACTAAATGCAATTGTAAGTGTAAATTCAACTAGATTGTTGTGTAAGAGTCTTTTCTACTTAGCTACTTTGAAAGTGGAATTTAACTTTTCACTTCAGCTCAAAAAGATTCTTGTTTCTTTGCTTTTACTGGTAAGAAATGGTATATTATTATTGGAAATTCGACAATGCAGGATATGAAAGAAGGTTAAACATGGCAAGAAAAATTGGAATTGACTTGGGAACAACAAATTTATTGATTTGTGTAGATAACAAAGGGATCCTGGTGGATGAACCTTCCATCATTACAGTAGATGCCTCAACAAAAAAATGTATAGCAGCAGGTCTTGATGCAAGAGATATGCTGGGGCGTACACCGAAAAACATGATTTGTATCCGTCCGTTAAAGGATGGTGTGGTTGCGGACTTTGAAGCAACCGACATGATGCTGAACTATTTTCTAAAGAAATGTGATCTAAAGGGCATGTTTAAAAAGAACGTGATTTTAATATGTCACCCGACAAAAATCACCTCTGTAGAAAAAAATGCAATCCGTGACTGTGCATACCGTGCCGGAGCAAAAAAGGTATATCTGGAAGAAGAACCGAAGATTGCCGCTCTTGGTGCAGGTCTGGATATCGGAAAGGCAAGTGGGAATATGGTGCTGGATATCGGTGGAGGAACCAGCGATATTGCGGTGCTTTCTCTTGGTGATATCGTATGCTCTACCTCTATCAAGACTGCAGGAAATAAGATTACGCAGGATATTCTGGAAAATGTACGTATTCAAAAGAAAATGTATATCGGAGAACAGACGGCCGATGAAATTAAGCGCCGTATTGCGAATGCGCTGGTTGTTAAAGAACCGGAAACCATTACCATTTCAGGACGTGATGTGGAAACCGGTCTGCCGCATTCCATTGAAATTAACAGCAATGAAGTGGAAAGCTACATAAGAAGCAGTTTGCAGGAAATCGTTCATGCCACGAAAACAATTCTGGAGGTTACACCGCCAGAGCTGGCTGCGGATATCGTTCAGCATGGACTTGTCCTTACCGGAGGCGGGGCACTGTTGAAAAATCTGGATCAGCTGATGCGTAACGAGCTTCAAATTCCTGTATATGTTGCTGAAAATGCATTAAAATGCGTTGTAGACGGCTGTACCATCATGCTTCAGAATTTATAATTACAAATGCTTTAAGAATCGCTAGACTGCGGTTCTTTTTTGTTTGCCTTTGACTGTTCGCATAAAAGCGTTATCAAGTATTCGTTACGAATGCTCATAAAAGTACGATTAATGTATATGCAAAGCACTTTAAAATACATAGGAGTGCTATCTGTCTGCTGTTCCATATGCCAGCAGATTCCTTTAGATGATGTGATTACAAGCTTTTTTCTAAATCCATGGTGAATCGCAGCTCTGCACAGCGCAATGCCCGCGCATCTTTTGGCGGCGAAGGTTTAAAAATGGAAGGAGAATGTGTATAATGGAGATAAAGGAAGTGATACGATGTTAAGTAAAGCATATATCGTTCCGCACCCTCCGATTATCCTGCCGGAAATCGGCAAGGGACAGGAACGTGTCATTCAGAATACAGTGAATGCCTATCGCATGATTGCCCATGATATAGCATCGACGAAGCCGCAGACAATCATTGTGTTTTCTCCGCATGCCCCAAGCTATCGGGACTATATACAGATATCCGATGGTGCGCAGGCCGTTGGCAGCTTTGAAGCCTTCGGTGTGAAGGATGTGGATATGAAGGTGTTGTACGATGAAGAATTTGTTGATCTGCTGTGTCATGCGGCAGCTACGCTGGGCTTGCCGGCCGGTACGCTGGGCGAGCAGAAGCAGACGCTGGACCATGGAACCATGGTGCCGCTGCATTTCATTTTGCAGGAATATACCGATTTTCGGCTTGTGCGTATTTCAGTCAGTGGATTGGATCGTGAAACGCAGGTGGCTTTTGGAAACTGTCTGCGCAGAGTCATCGATGAGTCGCAGCGCAATGTTGCAGTGATTGCCAGCGGTGATTTATCTCATAAGCTGAAGGAGGATGGTCCGTATGGCTTTCATCCCATGGGTCCTGTATTTGATGAACAGCTTGTAAATATCATCAAAAGCAATGACTATGCGCGCTTACTGACGATGGACGAGCAAATTGTTGAGGACAGTGCAAACTGTGGCTTTCCTGCATTCCTGATGCTATACGGTGTACTGCAGGCGTATCCGATTGATTCTCAGTTCTTGTCCTATGAGGGGCCGTTTGGTGTCGGCTATGCAACGGCGATCATCAGCGTATTGAAAAAGGATCCGTATGTCGCACTAGCACGGGAATCTCTGGAGGTATACATTCGGTCACGCACGGTGCTGCCTTTACGAAAATCTCTGCCGAAAGACCTGCTTACCCGGCAGGGTGGCGTCTTTGTTTCCCTGAAAAAATTCGGAGAGCTTCGTGGATGTATCGGTACAATCGCACCGGTACAGGAAAATCTGGCACAGGAAATCATATCCAATGCGATATCTGCAGGAACCAGAGATCCGCGGTTTCTGCCGGTTGAGGAAAAGGAGCTCCCATATCTGGAATACAGCGTGGATGTATTGAAGGAGGCTGAGCAGATTGACAGTCTGGAGGAGCTGGATGTCAAGCGCTATGGTGTGATCGTCAGTGATGAGCATCGGCGGGGCTTACTGCTGCCTGATCTGGAGGGTGTGGACACACCGCTTCAGCAAATCAGTATTGCCCTGAACAAGGCCGGCATGGACCCGGATGAGCCGTTTTTGCTGGAACGCTTTGAGGTCGTCCGTCATCATGAGTGCGGTATGTGAGCTATGTCCGCATACCTGTCATATACCGGAGGGTAAAAGCGGATTTTGTGGTGTCAGAACCTGTAGAAACGGCAGTATTGTTTCCTCTTCCTTTGGGAAGATATCGTCCATGGCTCTGGATCCGATTGAGAAAAAACCACTTCGCCGTTTTCACCCTGGCTCACAAATCCTTTCAATCGGCAGCATGGGCTGTAATCTGCGCTGTCCGTTCTGTCAGAATTATGAGATTTCGATGCAGGAGGATGCTGCATTTTGTGTCCGACTGCAGCCGCAGGAGATTGTGGATATCGCTCTGCAGCAGAAGCAGCTGGGAAATATCGGCATCGCTTATACGTATAATGAGCCGCTGATCAACTTTGAATTTGTTCTTGCGGTTTGCAAGCTGGCACGCCAGCATGGGCTGAAAAACGTCATTGTCACAAATGGCTGTATACAGGAGCATAAGCTGCTTGAGCTGCTTCCCTTTGTTGATGCAATGAATATTGATGTGAAGGCCTTTCATGAGGAAGGCTATCGCAGACTGCTGGGAGATTTTACAACCGTATGTCGCAATGTGGAGCTGGCCGTTCAGCATACACATGTTGAAATCACCTCGCTCATGGTGCCGGGATTGCACGACGATGTTGATCGGATCGAGGAGGAAGCGGCTTGGCTTGCCTCTTTGCATCCGGATATTCCGCTTCATTTGACAAGGTTTTTCCCCATGTACCATATGCAGGGGGAGCAGGCAACGAAAAAGGAGCTGATTCTGGAGGCTGTTGCGGCAGCATCCAAATGGCTGCGGTATGTCTATGCTGGAAATATATGACAGGAAACAAACGTAAAAAAATGCATATACTACTATGGAACAAGGGTGTTCTTCTGTAACGGGGAGGACCCCCTTTTTTAAGGAGGATGGCTTATGTGTGGTATTGCAGGAATCGTAGACGGGGAGCACCGGACGAAGTATAGAAATCAGCAGGCGGTGGAAGCCATGCTGCATACGATGAAACGACGAGGACCTGATCAGCAGCATATATATACAGATGAGGCGGTAACGCTGCTGCATGCACGACTGAGTGTTATGGACTTGCAGCATGGAAGGCAGCCAATGCAGTTGAAAAGTGATTCACGCTATGTAATGGTCTATAATGGGGAGCTGTATAACACGGAGGAGCTGCGCAGTAGGTTGCAGGAAAAGGGATATACATTTCAGGAAACCAGTGATACTGAGGTACTGCTGCAGGCTTTTATAGAATGGAAGGAGGCAGTGGTGGAAAAGTTGAACGGTATCTTTGCCTTTGCTATATGGGATAAAAAAGCGCACAGATTGTTTATGGCAAGAGATCGTATGGGAGTAAAGCCGCTGTTTTATACGCTGCAGGACGGGGCAATGCTGTTTGCTTCAGAGATCAAAGCACTGCTGGCACATCCCAACATCCCTGCGATTCTGCACGCGGATGGCATTGCGGAAATCATGCTGCTTGGTCCGGGCAGAACACCGGGCTATGGTGTATTTCATAATATACGGGAGATAAAGCCGGGGCAGTATGCGTGGTATGATCATAAGGGAATGCGGCTCACAACCTATTTCCATTTACAGGATAGGGAGCATCCGGATGATTTTGCGACTACGGTACAGACGGTACATGATCTGGTGACAGATTCCATACGGCGGCAGCTGATCGCCGATGTGGATGTTGCAACGTTTCTCTCAGGAGGTCTGGATTCCAGTATCATATCAGCAATAGCAGCTAAGGAGTTCAGAAAGCAGGGGAAAACGCTGCATACCTTTTCGGTAAACTATGAGGATAATGAGAAATACTTCCACTCAACGAAATTCCAGCCCAATTCTGATCAGCATTATATTGAGGTTATGCAGAGCTATCTGCAAAGTGAGCATCACAATATTATCCTGAAAACTGAGGATTTGGTGGATGCTCTGTATACGGCAGTGGATGCCAGGGATTTACCGGGAATGGCAGATGTGGACAGCTCCCTGCTGCTGTTTTGCAGTGAAATCCGTAAATACTGTACGGTTGCCTTATCCGGAGAGTGTGCGGATGAGATATTCGGTGGGTATCCGTGGTATCGTGATCCGAAGATTCGTGCCACCTATGGCTTCCCATGGGCACAATCCACAAAGTATCGTATGAGTTTTCTGAATGAGGAGCTTGCGGAACAGATCAACGGCATCACCTATGTCGATCAGCGTTATCAGGAGACACTGAAGCAAAGTGATATCCTGTGCGGACGGACTAAGGAAGAAAGGCGTCTGCGTGAAATGGTCAATTTGAACATGAAATGGTTCATGCAGACGCTGCTGGATCGAAAAGACCGTATGTCCATGTACAATTCTCTGGAGGTGCGGGTGCCCTTCTGCGATATGCGCATTGCGGAATATATGTACAGCGTTCCCTGGGAGTACAAGGATTATCAGGGCTATGAAAAGGGACTGCTGCGGGAGGCGGTCAAGGGTCTTCTTCCGGACGAGGTGCTCTGGCGGAAAAAGAGCCCGTATCCGAAGACCTGGCATCCGAAATATCGTGAGCTTGTCAGTAAACAGATGGAGGAGCTGCTTGCACAGGGAAATGAGCCCCTGCTGCAAATCGTAAAAAAGGAAAAGCTGCAGGAGCTGCTGCATGAGGACCGTTCGATTCCATGGTATGGACAGCTTATGAATACACCGCAGACGATTGCATACCTGCTGCAGGTGAATTACTGGATGAAAGCATATCACGTCCAGATTCAGGTTTAGAATCTGTATACATGAAGGATGAGGAAGCAGTGAGGAAGAGGAATCCGAATCACTGTTTTTCTATGCTTATTTCTATAAAGTGAATGAAAAAGGCTTCTTATAATAATACTGGGGAAGTTCTTTAAAAGGAAAAAGTACATCGTTACCAAAGGGAAGTATTTTTATAAGCAGCTGCATACAAGGATACCCATAGGATTCTACAGCATAAAAACGCATTCACATACAGGGAATGCGTGCACGATTGACAACGTGATTCATTTGTGTGAGCGAATCTGATGAATAATCAGGTATAAAAAAGCTACTGCACACAAGGCGATAAGTATGTAGGAAATGATTTCACTTCGATGCGATGTGTATTTACCGCCGATTTCTGCTATACTGGCAAGGTTCAATGGTTCCATGGGACTCCTTCATAATTAAGCTGTTTTTCTGTTTTCATTATATCATAGTTTTTACCGATTCCCATATCATCATGCAAAATCGAGTAAATTTTAAGAAAACTTAAGAGGTAGGAGCTTTCTTCTGTTCTCTGCTCATGATGATCAGTGCTGTAAATATAATGCAGCATCCTATGACCTTTGCCGGTGTCAGGGCTTCCTGCAGAAACAGCGTTCCACAGACAACAGAGGTGATCGGTTCAAACAGACAAAACAGTGATGCTGTACTGGAGCCAAGGTATTGAATCCCCTTCTGCAAAAGAACAACCGCAAGAAAGCTGGAAACCAGCGACAGCAGAAGAATTAGCCCGTATGCATTCCATGGCAAAATAAATTGGATAGAGGAAAACAGGAAATGATAGACAAGTGTTTCAAGCAAGATAAAGACGGCAAGATAAAAGGATATCTTATAAGCGTTCTGATGAGAAAGCCGTGTTTTCTCCAGCTGTACCATGTAAAAGGCATAGGTAAGTGCCGAGCCTGCTGCCAGCAACAGACCCAGCATGCTGCCGGCATTGCTTACATCAAAAAAGCATAGTGCCCCCAGCATTGCCAGAGAGAGAGCTATCCGCTTCCGTCTGCCAAGCAATTCGTGATATACAGCAAAGCAGAGCAGGGAAACAAATACCGGATATAGAAAATGCAGTGTCGTGGCACAGCCGACATCAATATAGGAATAGGAGGTGAACAGCAGAATGGTCGTCAATCCGCTTCCGAATATGGCGATGATGGCGGTATTGCGCAGATCGCGTGCAGAAATGGAAAAGGAAATATGTCTGCCCTTCATGATTGTGGCAAGCATGGGGATAACAAACAGAGACCGATAGAATACTACGGTCATGGAATTGGCTCCGTATCCGTAAACCGCTCTGGTAATCAGCGGTGTGATGCCGAATAAAACAGCAGATAAGACCGTATATAGAATACCTTTTGTATGCATTGTATCACCCTCACGTTATCCTATTATATATCATATGGTATTTGTGTGGAAGTATTTTTCAACTTATGGTATTCTAAAAATGTAAAGAAAGGATACGAAAATTATGTTTGAACTGAATAATGTTACATTTAAGCATATTCTTCATATACAGCATGTGTGTCTGGATCGCTGCGTTACCTGCATCACCGGTCCTAGTGGCAGTGGAAAAACCACGATGCTGCGTCTGTTGAACCGGTTGAATGAGGCAGAGCAGGGAACGATTTTGTACAAGGGGGAGGACATTCAGAAAATGAATCCCATGGAGCTGCGAAGAAGGGTCGTCATGCTTGGGCAGACGCCGGTGATTTATCCGGGAGATATCGAGGAAAATCTGCAAATCGGTTTGAGACTGAGCGGGCGGCTTCCGGCTACAAAGCAAAAGCTGAAGGAGTACCTGGAAAAAGTGGATTTGCATAAGGAGCTGCAGGAGAGCTGCGGGCGTCTGTCAGGGGGAGAAAAGCAGCGGCTTTGTCTGGCGAGGGTGATGCTGATGGATGCTGAGGTTTATCTGGTGGATGAGCCAAGCTCGGCTCTGGATAAAGAAACAGAGAGCTTCGTCATCGAAAATCTTGTACGCTTTGTGACGGAGCGAAATCGCCAGCTGATTATGGTAACGCACTCCGCAGAGGTATCGGCAAAGTATCCGAAAAGTCTTTTGCGCATTGAAAACGGAGATACGAGGGGGTATGTATATGAATGATTCCGTTATGGATCTATCCATTGTTAATCTGGCTATCGCCTATATCTTCGTATTGGTTCTGCTCATCATCTTCCGTGCAAGAGGTATCCGCAGAGAGAAAATGATTCTGATCGCCACAACGCGAATGACAGTACAGCTGACAATCATGGGCTATATTCTGCTGTATGTATTTAAAAATCCAAGCTGGTGGCTCACACTTCTCATGCTGGTAATCATGCTGGGCTTTGCCATCTACAATGCCGCAAAACGAGTCCGCTATGATATGAATCATGATTTAAAGCGGCTGATGGGTGTTTCTATGACGATCGGCTATCTCTGTACCGCAGTCGTTTTTATGCTGCTGGTATTGCAGGTTCGTCCCTGGTTCAATCCGCAGTATTTTATTCCGATATCCGGTATGATCATTGGCAATTCCATGACCGGTATCGCATTGGGCGCCAATCGTCTATGTGCGAATATGCAGGATCATCGTGAGAAGATTGAAAATTCTTTAATGCTTGGGGCTACTCCGAAGCTGGCTGCTCATGATGAAGTGAATGACGCCTTTGACAGTGCCATTCTGCCGACGATGAACAATATGATGACGATGGGGATCGTGTCACTTCCCGGTATGATGACCGGTCAGATGCTGTCCGGAACCTTTCCCTTGACAGCAATCAAGTATCAGATTGGAATCATGCTTGCGATTCTGGGCTGTACAGCTGTTACCGTTGTTGTTTTTGTAACGCTGGGATATAAGACCTTTTTTACCCGTCATGCTTCTTTGAAGTGATTCCTGCCGGATGCATTGTCCTTTACAGAGCATTCTGTGGAAAGCGAAGGCTGGTGTGTTTGCGGTATACTCTTCGTGGAGGTGATGCTTATGCAGGCATGGGAAGCAATACAGAGAACCGTGGATTATATGGAGGAGCATTATGAGGAGGAGCTGACAATCGAGCAGCTATCAGCGATTGCACATCTGTCAAAGTTTTATTATCAGCGGCTGTTTTACCGACTGACAGGATATACTGTCAGTGAGTATCTGCGCAGCGTACGGCTGAAAATGGCGGCAGGATTGTTGAAGGCGGGTAACGAAAAAATCATGGACATTGCCATGCGCTGTGGATTTTCCAGTCACAGTGCCTTGACCAGAGCATTTCGACAGTGCTATGGGATATCTCCGGCAGATTATCGTACATCAGATATCCATCTGGATCATGTGATCAAGCCGGAGCTGCGCATGCAATATACGCTGGTGGATGAAGGCGTACCTTTGATTTGCGACGATATGGTTCTTGAAATTCAGCTAAGAGTTCAACAGGAGGCACTCTGGTTCAGCGGCTACACGAAAGAGGATGAAAGTGCCAAAATTGCACATCCGAAGGAGAATATGCTGGTGGCGCTCTGGGATCGGTTGGAGCAGGATGAGGTACTCCAGCATGCGGCACTGGATGAAGGAAATGATATTCTGACACCTTCACAGACTCCGGGAGCTTTTACGTATATGGCTGCTGTTCAAACAGCTGCGCCTGTAGAGGGATATACCGCCTTTCAGATGCCGAGGGGAACCTATGCGGTCTGTGAATATGAGGCAGAAAGCTTTGAGGACCTCGTACAAAAGGCATTGTATAAGGCAAGTGCCTATCTGTTTGAGGTATGGCTGCCAAGACATGGCTATGCATGTGAGGCATTTCTCATTCAGCGCTATATTCATCCCAAGCAGGAGGATTGCAGGCTGCAGCTGTGGGTGAAGCTATCCGATTCTTCAACCCGGTGAAAAAGCGCTTCGGAAGATGTCTGAAAGACACTGTTTTTTCAGCCTGATACAGGCGGGAATCAGCAGTGTTTTTTCTTTACTTTTTAAAGTGCTTACGTTATCATATACATACAGGCGGTATAAGCTTACATATCTGAAGTTCAGGTAGGGAGGTATGCGAAAATGAAAAAGAAATATGCAGCTCTGTTCGTCAGCGGTGCATTGCTGATTAGTAATGCAGGCCTTCTGAAAGCAGAGAGCTTTGAAGGAAGAGAAAGTGAAATGAATGCCAAATGTGCAGTCATCAAGGATACGAAAACACAGGAGGAGTGCAGCAGATACAAGGAGTATCTGCAAAGCAAATCCGATAATCTGGATAAGGAAATCAGCGATATCAAGAGTCAGATTGCCAGTGTTAAGGGGGACGTGGAAAAGGTCAGCCAGCTGATAGCCGACAACAATAAGAAGATCGCAGGCTATGAAAAAGAAATCAGCAGTATACAGGCAAGTATCGATCAGACACAGAGCTCGATCAGTGACTTAAAGGCACAGATCAAGGAAAAAGAGGAAAGCATTAAGGAGCGCGATAAGCAGATGCGTGCGCGTCTTTTGGAAATGCAGGCCTATACCGGCAGTAATTATTATATCGATTTTTTGATGGGCTCGACCAGCTTTACGGACCTGCTGAGGAGAACGGAAATCGTCGGCGAGCTGAACAAGTATGAAAATGATCAGATCAAAACGTTGAATAAGGAAAAGAAAAAGCTGGATCAGGATCGTAAGATCGTTGAGGAGCAGAAGGAGCTTCTTGTTGTTCAGCAGAAGGATGTAAAATCCAGTAAGGCCAAGGTGGAAGCGCTGAATGAGGTAAAAAAGGATTTGCTGAGTGATTATCACGCAAAGGAAGCAAATCTGGCTACACAGAAACGTGAGGCACAGATGGCACAGGCAAATCTGCCGAAGGTGGATCTGTCACTGGCTGCTGATTTTGATGAGCCTGAGCAGAAGCCGGAAAAACCGGATACTCCACAGAATGGCGGAAATGAAGCAGGCAACAGCGGGAATACCGATTCCGGTGATGGGAATACAGATAATGGAAATACCGATTCTGGAAATTCCGGCAGTGATAACAATGGGAATTCCGGCGGGAATAGCGGAAATAATTCAAATAACGGCTCTTCCGGCGGTACTGCACAAAGCTCCAGCTTTATTGCCCCGCTGCAAAGCGGCTGGCATTATGAAGCAGGAACCTGGTCCTATCCGGGCGGTGGCGGTCATATGGGAATGGATTTCTCTACCGGCTCAACGACAGGAATCCCGGTAGTTGCACCGGCAAATGGTATCATCATTCATACATATCAGGGCTGTGGCTATGGTGCCTTGAATAACTGGTGTGGTATTCCGGCAGGCGGTGGAAACAACGTTGCGCTTTTGACAAGAGTGGACGGTGTCGTATATGCTATGCCGTTCTATCATTTAAGCTCTGTTGCGGTAAGCGTGGGGCAGCGTGTGAATCAGGGACAGGTGATGGGATATTCCGGAAGCTCCGGTAACAGCTCCGGTCCGCATTGCCATGTTGAAATCATTCGCGTTGGTTCCATGACGATGACCGCAGCACTGAATCAGTTTAACCGCACGGGAGATTTAACATTTGGTACCGGCTGGAATGCAGATGCACCGAATGCATGCGGCTCAGCACCGTGCCGTGAGAAACCGGAATATTTCTGGCTGCGTTAGATATAAATGAGTGACAGCTTACGATAGGCTCGTTCTTACTTTCGGGTAGTTTATAAAAAAGATTTCAAATCCATTGGAGAGTACAATAGATTTTGAAATCTTTTATTTTTGTTTGCCCAAAATCGAGTAAGAGCCTTACGCTATAGGCTGTTTTTCTGCTTTTGACACCTCTTCTTATATTTTACTACACGGTTCTTCATGTGGCTTTCCAGCATAGCGTTATGGAGGATATTTGATTTTGATCTAGCTTTTTCTATCTCGCTGGAAAGCCTCCGGTGTCATGGGGGGACCCGTTATTCGTAAATATGGCGATGCAGCTAGGTTCGATGTTAATTTCATAACGACTAGCTCTCTTTTTTTTGTAAAAGCTGCTTCCCACCACCTTATGATTGCGTTTTCTTTCAGCCGCTTCATACAAAACAAGGAGGGTTTCAGAAAAAAAGGAGTTCTGTAAGTAAACTAATTTTCAAATTTTGGTTTACAAATATAAAAAAGTTTGATACTCTAAGTATCGAGAAAAGGAGCTGTTACGATGTCGATACGTAGTGAATTGATACGAGAACTGGAGTTAAACAGAACAAAGCCGGTTTCCGGACAGGAGCTGGCACAGCGACTGCATGTCAGCCGCAATGCCGTATGTAAAATGATTCATACCCTGAACGAGGAGGGGTTTGAAATAGAATCCTTTCCCCGCAAGGGCTATCGGATGGCAGAGACTTCAAACAAGCTGTCCGCTGAGGCAATCTCGGTCTATCTGAAAAAAAAGCTGCCAGTGTATACCTTTGAACAGGTAGATTCCACCAATCAGCTGCTGAAAAAAATGGCTATCGATGGCAGTGAGCATCTGACACTGGTTGCTGCGGAAGAACAATGTGCGGGCAGAGGCAGATTTGGAAGACCGTTTTATTCTCCGGCACGCACCGGAATCTATATGAGTCTACTGCTGCGCATGCCGCAACAGCTGTCCGATGCTTCGATGATTACCATTTATGCTGCGGTTGCTGTGCATCGTGTATTGAAGCAGCTATATCAGGCAGATACACAGATAAAATGGGTGAATGATATCTTCTATGAGGGAAAAAAGCTATGCGGAATTCTTTGCGAGGCTATCAGTGATTTTGAAAGCGGCAGACTGGAGGCTGTCGTTGTCGGAATTGGTCTTAATACCACCACAATGACATTTCCAGAGGAGTTGAAGGAGATCGCAACATCCCTGCGCATACAGGCGGTGAATCGAAATGAGCTGATTGCCTGCATCGTGAATGAGCTGTTAGCCTTACAGCGCGAAGAGCAAAGCATTGTGCTTGCGCAGTATCGGGAAGCCTCTCTGGTTTTACATAAAGAAATCACGTGGTTGCAGAACGGGAAGCAGCTCTGCGGATATGTGAAGGATATCAATGCTGTGGGAAATCTGATAGTAGAAAGTGAAGATACAACCTATATTCTCAGCTCAGGTGAGGTTTCTGTAAAGGCGGTGACCGCATGAAGCAGATGACAACTGCTAAACTGGCTTTGTGCTCGCTGTTCACAGCACTGATCGCCATTGGAGCCTTTCTGCAAATTCCCCTGCCGAATTTTGATTATTTCACGCTTCAGTTTTTCTTTGTCCTGATGGCAGGCATGCTTCTGGGAGCACGTCTGGGTGCCCTATCCGCTGCGTTGTATGTGCTGATCGGCTTGCTCGGTCTTCCGGTATTTGCAGCAGGTGGTGGAATTTCCTATGTTCTGCGTCCCAGCTTTGGCTTTTTGCTTGGCTTTATCGTCACAGCATTTTGCAGTGGCTGGATTATGGAGCATGGACAAAGAAACTGGCGGACATGCTTTCTGGCATCGCTGGTGGGGCTTTTGGCAACCTATGGCATCGGCCTGGCATATAAATACATGCTCTTAAACTATTACACGGGAACAGAGATTTCATTTTATCTTCTGCTGTTATCCTGCTTTCCTCTGGATTTGCCGGGCGATATCATGTTCAGCGTCCTTGCGGCTTATGCGGCATTGCGTTTTCCCGTGTCTGTACGCCATGGAATAAAGCGGGAGGGTGTCTATGCTAAGCAAATACAAAAATAAGGTTCTGCAGGGAGGAATGCTTACCCGGCAGGAGGCTTTGCAGCTGGTGGATGCGGAACTGCAGGAGCTAAGCAGTGCAGCGAATGAGATTCGTGCATATTTCTGTCAGAATCAGGTAGATCTTTGCTGTATTATCAATGGGAAAAGTGGAGCCTGTTCGGAAAACTGTCGTTTTTGCGCTCAATCTAGGCATACACAGCATGCAGCTCGCAAGCATGGTCTATTGCTTGAAGAAACCATTTTACAGGATGCCATAAGACGCGAAGGGGAAGGTATTCGCCGCTATTCCATCGTGACCAGTGGACGGCGCCCTACCGAAGAGGAGCTGCTGAAGCTGGAGCATATATATCGTAGGCTGCACATGCACACCAATCTGGCTCTATGCGCATCGCATGGGCTGCTCACATATGCAGATTTCAAACGGCTGAAAGCAGCAGGGCTGACGCGCTACCATAATAATCTGGAAACAAGCAGAGCGTTTTTTCCATCCATCTGTACGACCCATACCTACGATGATAAAATCCGTACCCTGAAATCAGCAAAACAGGCCGGGCTGGAAATTTGCAGCGGCGGGATTCTTGGAATGGGAGAGAGCTGGGAAGATCGCATTGATCTTGCGTTGGAGCTGCAAGCACTGCAGGTGACATCCATTCCTCTCAATTTTCTGACCCCTATTCCCGGTACGCCCTTGCAAAATCAGCCGGTGCTGCAGGAAACGGATATGGAACGCTCTGTTGCTATCTTTCGATTTCTCCATCCACGTGCCTTTCTGCGTCTGGCGGGGGGACGGGGATTGATACAGGATAAGGGAAAGCGCCTGCTGGAATGTGGTGTGAATGCCATGATCAGCGGAGATATGCTGACAACTGCAGGCGTTCAGACAGCGGATGATTTGGAAATGCTGAAACAGCTGGGGAAAACGGTGGCCGCAGTATGAACAAGGGAGTCTTTATCACCGCGACTGCCACAGATGCCGGAAAGACCTATGTGAGTGCAGGACTGCTCAAACAGCTGCTTGCAAACAATATCTGTGCGGGCTATTACAAGGCGGCGGCAAGTGATGCTTTTCGGCAAGGCAACCGCTGGATAGCCGAGGATTTGCACACGGTTTTAAAAATCAGTAAGGCGAATCCCCGTGACTGCTGCGTATCCTATACCTATCATTCCCGTGTTTCCCCGCATCTGGCAGCGGTTTGGGAACAGCAGCCTATGCAGCTGTCTGTGATTGCACAGGATTTGCAGAAAATGAAGGCATCCCATGATTTTCTCATAATAGAAGGGTGCGGTGGAATCGTATGTCCTTTGCAGCTGCATAAGGATGCGATCATGCTGCATGATGTCATACGTATGAGCGGCTTTCCAATCGTCATTGTAGCAGATGCCGGGTTGGGTGCCATCAATGCCTGTGTTCTGACAGCCGGCTATGCGCGGTCCTTGCAGCTTCCGGTTGCCGGTTTTCTGCTGAATCACTTTGATGCCGCCAGCTCTTTGCATCTGGATAATAAAGCCGTAATAGAACAGCTGAGTGGTCTTCCAATCTTGGGCTGTATCGCGGATGATCAGCCTGTCAGCTTGGATTTACCATACTTTTTTCACCACCTGAGCACATGCGGAAGGAATACCTCCTTTCCATATGAAGAAATTTCAAATCTTACAAATTCTTAAACTGCTTTACATTCCACTTTTGCTAGGGTATCATTATTAGGTAAGAGAAATATGAGTGATGAGCCTATGAAAAAACTTTACAGATATATTAAATTCCATCTAAAAATGACCTATAAAAATATCGTCCGGCATTTTGGCCTGACATTTTCCGCATCGGTTGCAGTAGCGATAACCCTGATTCTGATATCGGTATTCATGCTGTTAACGAGCAATCTGAACAGCTTTACGAAGCATATTGAAGAGCAGGTTACCATACGGGCAAGTATTGATACCATTGTAAAGGATAAGCAAAAGCAGCAGCTGCTGCATGCAATCGAACAGATGGATACCGTTAAGCATGTGACCCTTTCCACCGGAAAAGAAGAGCTGGAAAATTACAAAGCGGAATTTCAGGAGGATTCCTCCATGTTTGATATGTATGAGGGAAAAGCCACGCCGATTCGCGACACCTTTCTGATTGAGGTGAAAAACGGAAAGGACATCCAAAAAACTGCGGATTTGATCAAGGAAATGAAGGGAATCGTATCTGCGGAATATGGCGGTGACTCCACCAGCAGCATGATTTCCACCTTTGAGAAAATTCGGGAGGGTGGTATGCTGTTCATCGTCTTCCTGATTGTAATTGCAGTTTTCCTGATCTCTAATAAAATCAAGATGTCCATTTATACGAGAAAACAGGAAATTGCCATTATGCGTTTTGTCGGTGCCAGTAACTGGGCAATCAAATTTCCAATGATGCTGGAGGGTGTGTTCATTGGCTTACTGGGAAGTCTTGTCCCTGTACTGCTGACGATCTTTGGCTATCAGTATGTATTTGACACACTGGGCGGTACCTTCATGAGCAATATGTTTGTACTGCAAAAGGTATATCCAATGACACTGGAAATATCAGGCGTTTTAATTCTGATTGGCGTACTTGTCGGTCTTGTGGGAAGCTTTTTCTCCACTACCAGATATCTGCATTGGAAGCGCTGATGCATGCACAGCAGAAACATAGCGGATCATCATAACAGAACGTACACTCGAGCCTGTCTTCCTACTGACTATAGAAAGCTTATGAAAAAGGAAATCCGAATTTCTATTGCGTTATACAATGGATTGGATTTCCTTTTATTTATTCATAAAGCAGGTGCTTCTTCAACCATTTATCTGCTGCTGTACGCTGAGTCTTCATATAATGATCCATATCCTGTCAAAGGCAAGGCTATCATGATAGCCTATAAAGTCAAAAGGGCACTGGAATATGTTTCTCATCCTTATCCATCCTACGTTCATTTCCATATCCTTTCATTTTACCCTGTGCTTTTATGCGATGACTTATATCCTGAAGCCGGAATCTGCGCTATTCGGTGGCTTTTTCTTTGCCTGCCATCTTTGCCATGTGCTATAATAAACGCATGAAACTACAACATGATAAAAAGAAATTTACAGAACAGCTGTTAAGCTGGTACGATCACAATGCACGTGTCCTGCCATGGAGAGATGATGCTTCTCCTTATCGCGTCTGGGTGAGTGAGATAATGCTCCAGCAGACGCGCGTAGAAGCAGTAAAGCCTTATTTTGAACGCTTTTTACAGGCATTGCCATCTCTGGAGGCTTTAGCGCAGGCAGATGAGGACACACTGCGTAAGCTGTGGGAGGGCCTCGGCTATTATAACCGTGTCCGCAATATGAAAAAATGTGCAGTGGAATGCATGGAGCACCATAACGGTGTACTTCCGGATACCTATGAGGAGCTGTTGAAGCTTCCGGGAATCGGTGCCTATACAGCTGGAGCTATCGCTTCGATTGCCTATAAGCGCTGTGTTCCGGCAGTAGATGGGAATGTTCTGCGTGTGTTCAGCCGTGTGCTTGTCAGCGAGGATGACATTTTGAAGGAGCGCACAAAGAAAAAATTTCAGAGCATTATACAGGAATATATACCGGGAAACAGAAGTGATGCCTTTAATCAGGCTCTGATGGAAATCGGCGCACTGGTATGCGTGCCAAATGCGGCTCCCCGCTGTAATATTTGTCCGCTGGCAAGTGAATGCATGGGCTATCAGAGCGGAGCGGCACACCGGCTGCCCAACAAGACGGCTGGAAAAGCCAGAAGAATTGAAAAAAAGACAGTGCTCGTGCTTTTGTGTAAAGATAAAATTTATCTGCATAAACGAGAAGAGCAGGGACTGCTTGCAGGGTTGTATGAATTTATGATGCTGGATGAACAGAAAAGCAAAAAAGCGGTAATGCAGGAATTTCAGGACCATCTTCTCCGCGTGGTCCCCTTGCGAAAAGCAAAGCACATTTTCTCTCATGTGGAATGGCATATGAACGGATTTCTGTTGGAGCTGGAGCAGGAGGTCGTGGAGGGGATCTGGTGCACGAAGGATGAGCTACTGGAAACCTATGCGATACCTACGGCGCTCAGGGTGTACAAGGAAGCCCTGCTGGCATGGATGGGAGGTAATTCTTTATGACGCTATATGAAGAGCTAAATACCTATACGCCCTGCAATATGCAGGAGGAAGCAGATCGAAAGGTTATGCTGCGCTATCTAACGGATTTTTCCAATGTCTACACAAGAGATAATGTATATGGACATATAACCAGCAGTCCATGGATTATCAATGCGGATACGTCAAAGGTACTTATGATCTATCATAATATTTATGATTCCTGGGGCTGGTGTGGCGGTCATGCGGATGGGGATCAGGATTTGATCCATGTGGCATTGAAGGAGGGAAAGGAAGAAACCGGACTGAAAAAGCTGCAGCTGTTAAGTGAATCCATTCTGGCAATCGATATTCTGCCGGTTCCTCCGCATGTGAAAAGAGGGGCATTTGTATCCTCTCACGTTCATTTGAATGTTACCTATCTGTGTCAGGCAGATGAGCAGGATACGCTGTGCAGCAAGCCGGATGAAAACAGCGGTGTCAAATGGATTGCAGTGGAGGAAATCGATCAGTATGTGACAGAGGAGGATATGAAGCCGGTATACCGGAAGCTTATGGAAAAAAGCCGCAGTCTTCTGCGTGCAGGTTTATGTGAATAAGCATGTACAAAAGAGCATGCGTATCCCAGCGAGTGCAGAAGCAGCTTATGAAAGCAAGGGATGGAACAGACCTTCACATACCGGGCAGCTGTTTGTTTTTCGATGAAAATGTTTAAAGATGACAGGGGAGCAAAAGCACTGAAAAGCATGAAAATCATCTAGGAAAGGGAAGACAAACATGTGGAAAAGGATTATACTGTATATGTATATCAGGAAAGGTTGGTCTTAATATGAACATGCTGGAACAAATTAAAGGTGGACTTGTTGTGTCCTGTCAGGCATTGCCTGATGAACCACTGCATTCTTCCTTCATCATGGGAAGAATGGCACTTGCGGCAAAGCAGGGAGGTGCCGTAGGAATTCGTGCGCAGAGCAAGGAGGATATCATCGAAATCAAAAAAGTCGTTGATCTGCCTGTCATCGGAATCGTAAAGCGCAGCTATCCGGATAGTGATATTTACATCACCGCAACCAAGAAGGAGCTGGATGAGCTGTTTGAAACAGGCTGCGAAATGATCGCTATGGATGCGACGCTTCGTGATCGTCCAAATGGGGAAAAGCTGGAGGATCTTGTGAACTATGTGCATGAACACGGCGTTCTCGCCATGGCAGACTGCTCAACATATGAAGAATGTGTGAATGCGGAACGCATTGGCTTTGACTGCGTATCTACAACCTTATGCGGATACACGCCATATTCCAAAAATGTGGATGGTCCAAATCTTGAGCTATTCAAAAAGCTGGCGGAAACGATCAAGGCTCCGATTCTTGCGGAAGGAAAAATCAATACGCCGGAGGATTTGGCTGCTGTGTATGAGGCTGGTGCTTACAGTGCAGTCGTCGGTGGTGCTATCACACGTCCAAAGCAGATCACCGAGCGTTTTGTGAAGGTCTTGAAAAAGTAAATAAGGAAGTATCGCGATAAAGATACCAGTGCTTATGTGCAAGCATGCACGTTTAAGCTCCTCGGTATCTTTTTCTTTATTGCTCGTATTTGGCTGAAATTATCTGAAGCAGGGGATAAAATCCAGGAAACTGGGCGAAAAAACCGCACATTCTGACAAACTTTGACATATGGTATAAGGAATGTGGGGTTATGCATATGAACATGAAAGTAATGAAATTTGGCGGTACCTCCCTGCGCAGTGAAGCGACCAGGAAATATGTGTACCGTCATGTGCTGGAAAGCAGCAAGACAAATAAAGTGATTGTTGTGGTATCGGCCATGGGCCGCTATCCGGATGCGTATGCTACGGATACCCTGCTGTCCATGGGCAGTGAATTTCTCACCAGACAGGAAAAAGCCAGACTGGTTTCTATGGGTGAGCAGCTATCTGCATTAAAGATATGCAGTGAACTTCTGGATATGGGAATACGGGCGTATGCGCTCCCTTTTTTCGATTGCGGAATCCTTACCGATGAGAACTATGACTATGCGAAGGTGCTGAAGCTGGATCATACCGGAATCCGCAAGAAGCTGAACAGCTATGATGTGCTGGTTGTCGGCGGCTTTATCGGTATCTCCCCCAGCGGTCATGTGACGACCCTTGGCAGAGGCGGCAGTGATTACAGTGCGGTACTGTTTGCGGATATGCTGGATCTCAAGGAAGTGGATATTTATACTGATGTGGATGGTGTCTATGACAAGGATCCCAAGCTGAATGAATATGCTATCAAATACGATAAACTGACCTACGACGAAATGCTGAATATGAAATCAAGGGTATTGCATGACCGCTGTGTCAACTATGCAAAGGACCATCATATCCGCATATATTTAAAGGGAACCTTCTCCACAAGTCTTGGAACGATCGTTGAAGATTAAATCTTCTTACAATTCACGAACAATCGTATCAAATATTGGATTGTTTATAGGGATTGTGTTACAATAACAACGAGGTGATCCGCTTGAAGAACATTATTTTGGTAAAGTATCTGGATGATGATACCAAGGCGAGAAGAATTGAAACGGCACTGGCTGAAACCAGAGTGGATTTTCAGGTAAATCTGGAAAAGCAATGCGTCATTGTGGAGGGAAACTCCGATATGGTAGCCGTTGCCAGAAAGGTTATCAATGACCTTGGCTTTATGATTATATAAGAAAGGGCAGCTATGTCGAGGTTGCCTTTTTTCTTGGATGGGAGCGTATATGATTGAGATAAAAACAAAGGATAATGAGCAGGACTACAGATATGTGCGTATTGAGGTATTCATGAAGGAACAGGGGTTTCAGAATGAATTCGATGAACTAGATGCGATTGCCGTACATATTACTGTTTATGTGGATGGCATTCTTGCGGGCTGTGCACGCTGTTTTCCAAAGGAAGATGAGAAGGCGTGGGTCTTTGGACGAATTGCGGTGCTGCCGCAGTTTCGACATCAGGGTCTGGGCGGTGTTCTGCTTTCCGAGATGGAGAAAATCGTTCGCAGTCAAAAGGGAAGCCGCTGTATTTTGGATGCACAATGCCGGGCCTGTGCGTTTTATGAAAGCTATGGCTACACTGTATGCGGAGAAGAGCATATGGATGAGCATGTTCCTCATGTTCAGATGGAGAAGCTGCTGTAGGCAGGTTTTGCAAGGGCTGTAATGGAAAATGGAGCATTGTATTTTATTGGATGCAAGCAATGAGGGGGCAAAGGAAAATGCGATGGAATTCAGGATATGCAGGAAGCTAGCGATGCGTTGCCATCTGTAAAAATACAGGGATGGAAGGAAGCAGAAGAGCCAGTGTTCTGTAACGGAGAAAGAAAAGCGGACCTGTTTTTATCCTGTGAAGGAGCAGGCAAGGTCTTGCTGTGATGCCGGTTTATGACTGCAAGCGTCTGTATGAATTTATACAGGGGAAGGAAAAAGCAGTCGCCTTGTGCTAATCATGCAAGGGAACTGTCATTGGGATGGAAAGCATTCCATTGCTACAGCAGCCATTCTGTTTACTGAAAAATATCACGCCGCTGTGTTTCGCTTTGTGCACTTCTGTGTTCGCAGGAAATTTGCCTTTTCAAAAAAGTTAAATATGCTAGTTTATTCACAAAGTTAAAAAAGTGTGCTATACTATGCAATAGGTGATAAACATGACAGAGAAAAATGTGCCAAAGGCAACGCTGCAGCGATATCCTGTCTATCTGAAGGCATTGCGCAAGCTGAAAAGTTCAGGTGTAGAAAGAATCATGTCCAAGGAACTGGCCAGTGTCGTCAATATTGAACCGACGACGATCCGCCGTGACTTTTCTTTTCTGGGAAATCTGGGAAAGCAGGGATATGGGTATGATGTCAATCGGCTGATTGAAATTTTTAATCAGCAGCTCGGTATGGATTTTGATGAAAAAATCATTCTGGTTGGAGCCGGAAATATGGGGCGGGCACTGATGAAGTATAATAAATGGGATTATGTGGTAGGTGAGATTGCCTGTGCATTCGATGTCAATCCAGACCGTCAGGGTGTACGTTTCGGTATACCGGTATATGATATTGCGGATTTGGAACAAAAGGTCCCGGATGGTTGCCGTATCGCTATTCTGGCGATTTCCGAGAATATCCAGCAGACGGTCGATCGCTTGATTGCCTGTGGAATCACAGGATTGGTGGATTTTACGCATGAGCATATACAAATTCCAAAAGGGGTTGTATTAAAGAGCGTGGATGTGGTATCATCTATACAGGAGCTGGTCTTTGAGACCAACAATCTAAATGTAGAGCGTTGAAGCAGAACAGAGTAAATTACGCGCAACTAGCGAATGCAGGAAGGTGGAAGCTGCATGCATACGGATTTATATCTGAACGGCTGTGGAGCTGAACCGGAGAATAACAGTAGACGGTTTCGTGTGGGAACGATATATCCCAGGAAAGATGCTCATGCTTTTACGCATGGGAATCAGGATGGCACCGCGTACAATACGTTCCTGAAAGGGAACGTTTTTTTGTGCCATAAACAGGAGGAAATGAATATGTTTGAATTTATGACAATACGCGAACTGTATGAGATCGTCATGAGCGGCTCTCATGTGGAACAGGACAGCATGGAATATGTGCAGCTGCAGGGCTGGGTTCGTACAAATCGCTGCAGCGGCAAGCTTGGCTTCATTGAGCTGAATGACGGAACGTATTTCCGAAACGCGCAGCTGGTGTATTTACAGGAGCTGAAAAACTTTGCGGAGGTGGAAAAATATCCAACAGGTGCCGCAATCACCGTAACCGGAAAATTCGTACTGACACCGCAGGGCAAACAGCCGTTTGAAATTCAGGTTACCGAAGCATCTCTGGAAGGGGACTGCGATCGTGATTACCCATTGCAGAAAAAGCGTCACAGCTTTGAATATCTGCGTGAAATAGCACATCTGCGTCCGCGTGCCAACTCCTTTTATGCAATTTTCCGTCTGCGTTCTGTATTATCCATGGCGATTCATGAATTTTTCCAGGATCAGGGCTTTGTGTATGTACATACACCGATCATAACGGGAAATGATGGCGAGGGTGCCGGTGAAATGTTTAAGGCAACGACACGGGACGATGCAGATTATGAACAGGATTTCTTTGGTAAGGAAGCATTTTTGACGGTTACCGGACAGCTGCATGTCGAAGCGTTTGCTATGGCATTCCGCGATGTCTATACCTTTGGCCCGGCCTTCCGTGCGGAAAATTCCAACACGAGCCGTCATGCCAGCGAGTTCTGGATGATTGAGCCGGAGATTGCCTTTGCGGATCTGGAGGATGATATGAACCTGATTGAGGATATGGTGAAATACTGTATCGATTATGTTCTGGAAAATGCTCCGGAGGAAATGAAATTCTTCAACACGATGATTGATAAGAGCTGCATTGAACGCATCACAAAGGTACGCAATTCGGATTTCAAGCGCATGACATATACGGAAGCAATCGATCTGCTGTTACAGGCAGATGTGAAGTTTGATAACAAGGTGGAATGGGGGATGGACCTGAATTCCGAGCATGAACGTTATATCTGTGAAAAAATCGTGGATGGTCCGGTTTTCCTGACTGATTATCCTAAGGATATCAAGGCATTCTACATGCGTGTCAATGATGACGGGAAAACCGTGGCAGCGTGTGATTTGCTGGTACCTGGGGTTGGCGAGCTGGTTGGCGGCAGTCAGCGAGAAGAGCGTTATGATGTTTTAGAGCAGCGCATGAAGGACATGGACATGACAACAGACAGTCTGCAATGGTATATGGATTTGAGAAGATACGGTGGCTGCAAGCATGCCGGCTTCGGTCTTGGCTTTGACCGTTTGTTGATGTATCTGACAGGAATGCAGAATATCCGTGATGTGGAGCCATTCCCGCGTACACCGAAGAATCTGTTATTTTAAAAGCTGCGGCCATGGATACGTCCATGGCTTTCTTGTGAGGGGAGGACTGTGCTGGTTTCACAGTCTGTGGGGAGGAAAGGAGCATCATGAAAACTATACGGTTTGCGCAGCTGTCGGATGCACCGGCACTTCTTTCCATCTATGCGCATTATGTGAAAAACAGTGTGATCACCTTTGAATATGATGTTCCCTCCCTGGAGGAATTTGAAGGACGCATGATGAAGATTCAAAGGGAATATCCGTATCTGGTATGTGAGCTTGATCAGAAAATCATAGGCTATGCCTATGCGCATCGTCATATGGAGCGTGCTGCCTATCAGTGGAATGTAGAATTATCGATCTATCTGTTGCCGCAGGTACAGCACCGCCAGATTGGAAAGGCACTGTATACGGCACTTTTGGAGGTATTAAAGCTGCAGGGTCTGCAGACGGCGATTTCCTGTATCACGCTGCCCAATGAGGCAAGCCTCGCACTGCATAAAAGCTTTGGCTTTACAGAAATCGGAATACTGCGCAATGCAGGCTATAAATTTGATGCATGGAGAGATGTAATCTGGTTGCAGAAGGCACTGCATGAACATCCTGTACCTGTAGCGGAATGGAGCAGCATTGAGCGTCTGGATTATATTCGCATCATGGAAATATTTCATACCGCATGTATGATTATCATATGAACGACCGCCAGCTATAGAGCAAGCGGCTTCTAATGAATGCATGCGCATTCATCAAAACGTTTTTTCGTGTTCAGATACACGTAACTGGTACGTTCACAGTACCTCTACAAATCCAAACTTAAATAAAAAGCTGCCGAATCAATTTCGGCAGCTTCATATTTGTAGTGTTTAATTTTTACAGCTGCTATCCAGCAGCAGTTCGATCAGCTTCAGGATGGCCTGCTTCTGATCCTTTGTCAAAAGTCCCCATTTCTTTAATAAATTCTGTTCTTCCAGCTCGTGCTTTTTCATAAGTGCTTCATCGTAGAAGAACTCACTCAGTGTCATATCCATTGCGATCAGCAGGGATTCCAGCGTAGGTATCGTCGGAAGATTATTTTTGCGGAATAAGGAATTGATCGTGCTTTGTGCAACATCCGCTTTCTGCGCGAGCTTGTATTCCGTAAGATTATGCTGCTTCATCAGTACTTTTAGCTTCTCTAAATAATCCATGGCGACCTCCTGTCCTGTATCTATTGTAATACGATAAAACGTTGTAAAACTAACGCAAAGGCGTTATATATAACGTATAAACGTTAGTATTAACGGAAAAATGTTAAATATGTCATGTTAAATGAAAAGAATGCAGAAATTCAGGGATTTCGATTACTGGATGATCGCTATAGTGAAAATGGGCTTTTTATAGAGCATCTTACATACTCCTATACCATATCCTTTGCCCGTATATCATGCTTATACTGCGTTTCTCATGTGCCGGCTCGTGGTGTACATAATGATATCGGCTAATGAGCTGCACGAACTTCATTATGTACTGATACCTGTTGTGTAAGACTGCTTAGCGCAAACGGATGATGAGCGCTGTGGTATAGAATAGCTTGTATTCAGTGGCTGCATTCAGAATTTCATGGCGTTGCTTTACGAATTGTGTATATGGAATGTAAACAAGATGGAAAGGCGAATCAAGTAGGGCTTCTGTTTTTCTTTATTGCGTTATCCGAAGCAAGTGCTTTGCGTATTCCTTTCCCTTATACGATAAGCATGCAGTATCAGAAAAAGAATAACGCTTCTATATCCGGATCAAGGGAAACAGCAGGATGGCATAGCAGCCGTTGCACATCATCACAACGGTGGTGGAGAAAAGACAGGCTGTGTAATGGGAGTGCTTGCTTGCGACAACTGCTCGTGGATGTCTGTGCAGCACAGACACAGGATGCCGATAATGAAATGCATAGCAACGCAAAAAAAAATCACTGCCGGAAATCCTCGCAGCAGCAGTGGTCTTTTATCGTGCTTCTTTTATCAATGAGCCCTTTTAGAGCCGGTGTTTAACAGCAGATCAATAAGCAAGAGTACCCCGTTTTTCTGCTCTTTTGTCATGAAACTCCATTTACTCAATAAGTTTTGTTCTTCCAGTTCATGTTTCTTCATAAGCGCATCATCGTAGAAAAATTCACTCAGGGTCATATCCAGGGCTTCCAATAATGCCTCTAATGTTGAAATCGTAGGAAGGTTGTTTTTCTGGAATAAGGAATTGATGGTACTTTGCGGTACATCCGCTTTCTTAGCCAGTTGATTTTCATTGAGCTCATGCTGCTTCATAAGAAACTTTAGTTTTTTCAGATAATCCATGACAATCTTCCTCCCTCCATATGTATTGTAATACGTTAAAACGTTATAAAAATAACGAATAGACGTTATATTAAACGCATTACCGTTTGCATTAACGAAAAACCGATATATATGTCGAGTTATATGGAAAGGCTATATATGGAGGAAATACGGGGGATAACGATTGTATCATACAAGCAGAAATGTGAAAAATGAGTCATTACGGTTTCCTAACATACGTAAAAGAGAAAGCACCCATTATATAAGGTGGATGGTGTTGTTTATAGGCGGTTTTATGTATTATTTTTTACTTTCTACTTGACCCTTGAATTCCTGAAAAGTATCACAGGTTAAAATGAGATTGGAGATGTCTCAATTTATTCTGCTGTCAAAGTGCAAAGCCATGTCGTATGATCCTCATGATATTTCATTTCTATGAGTTTGTGTAAGCGTTGCCTGTCTTCTTCCATCTTTCCCGCTGCTTTTCTCTTTTCAAAGCTGTCCTCAAAGTCATAGCGGTAACGTGCTTCTCTCAATTGAATCGCCATTGCGGTTGACCACAGCTCGTCATTCTTCTGTATTTCCTCGTACTTGTTCACTTGGTGCCTTTGGGTATGAATACCTTCATCAGCCTCTCTTTTGACTTCAGCTTATCATTTTTTTCATTACTTTCAAACAGATACACCAGCTGTTCAAAGTCATTCAACCTTTGGATTTTCTTTACCTTTTTCAGTATATCAACCACATAGATAAAAATGATATTTGTATGAACCATATGAAAAGCCTCAGCACTTCATGTGCTGAGAACCTTTTGTTTACGGTATAGAAAAGAAATTCACAATTATTATGTATAGAATAACTTATTTCGCATCAGTTTTATTTAATTGCTTTTTGACAGCTTCGAAGGTGTCACATTCCAGAAGTAAGGTGGATACGATATGCATCTGTTCCTCCGTTAATGCCTGCAGCCACGTTGCACAATCCTCATGGTACTTGATTTCAATAAGTTTGTGTAAGAGCTGTCTCTCTCCTTCCATTTTTCCGGCAGCTTTTCCCTCTTCAAAGCTGTCACGCAAGCCGTTGCGATAACGTGCTTCTCCCATCTGAATCGCCATAGCCGTTGACCACAGCTCATCATCCTTCTGCATTTCCTCATACTTGTTCATGAATACCTTCACCAGCCTTTCCTTTGACTTCAGTATATCATTTTTTTCATTATTTTCAAACAGGTATACCAATTGTTCAAAGTCATTCAACCTCTGCATTTCTTTCTCCTTTACGATGTCATTGATCACCGGCATATGTACAAAGGTACGAAGGATGAGCGGATAGCCACTTTCCTCTTCTCCCTGCTCATTGCGCATCTGATATTGATTGATCAGATTTCTGTTGTTCCATGCATATTCATCGATGAATATGATTTGATAAACCGGCTTTAATTGATCATAGAATTCACCGCTTTTCAGCTGATTATTCAATGCTCTGGCTCCGTAAAATTCAAAGCGCATCATTTCCGCTATTCCCTTGTAGGTCGTCTGCATCTCAATATTGAAATGATGATTCTGTTCATCCTTCACATGGACATCCAGAATGATGCGCTTCTTTCCGATGATGCCCGGATCCAGATTGGGATTGAGTACGGTGCTTTCCTTTACCCTGATTCCGGTAACACGTTCAATAATGGTGTTGCGTGCGTACACGGAGCCTTCATCCTCACGGGAAAGGGCGTACTTAAAAAATAGATCGTTACGGTAGTTGAGTTGATTCATTGCATTTGACATTTATATGTCCTCCATTCTGTAAGGGCTCCTTACCCCCTTCTATACGTATGGAAACTGTCAAATTCCTAAAAAATCCGCAAATTTTTGATTTTTTGTTATATTTTTATGTAAAAGGGTATTTCATAGCAGATCGATAAACAATACGCTCCTCAGGACGGTTTAGCATGATGCGGATTCTCGTATTCATAGTGTTTACTTCACATGCTTTATGGTTGTTCTGCACTCCATGACGCATTTGGACTACAAAAAAAGTCCGGTTCTTTCAAATATTACCGATGACTCTGTTATTTTAGTGATCTCGCATCATGGTTTCTTACCTTTTTGTGATATTTTTTGAAAACCGTTGTGTTCGTTATCTTTATCTTCTATAATATAACATGGTGATTTATAATGAAAGAGTACATATTAAAGACAAAAGAAGATGGTACCAGCATTACCGTTCGGGATGTACAGCTCGTACTTCTGGAAATGCTGAAGAATATAGATGCATTGTGCAAAAAGCATAACATTCGCTACTGGCTGACCGGGGGAAGTGCCCTTGGGGCAGTCCGGCATAAAGGCTTTATTCCATGGGATGATGATGCGGATATCGGAATGCTGCGCGAGGACTATGAAAAATTCCAAAGGGTGGTTCATGAATTGGGCGATGCCTATATCACGCAGTGCTTTGAAACCCACAGCGAGTATAATGTGCTGGTTCCGCCGATGAAGGTACGAAAAAAAGGCACCTATTGTGTGGAATACAACGCTCTGTTAAAGAATAAATGCAAGGACAGTGACGGCTTGTTCATTGATATTTTCGTACTGGATCACGTAAGCGAAAACAAAGCAAAGGATTTTATATGGCGTGTGCGCAATGGTATTCTGATGGTTTTGATTGCCTTCTTTGAGAACCTGCACTGCAATCCGCTGCTTTTAAAGCGCCGGTTTGTACGCAACGCGAAAAAATACGGGGAGATCAATAAAAACTCCGCGTTGATTGGCTATGATCTGACTTGGACCTTTAATTCCTTTTTTCATCCGGTTGTATACAGTATGGAAAGTGTTTTTCCTATCCAGTATATGGAATTTGAGGATGCCATGCTGCCGGTACCGAAGCGGCCGAAGGATATGCTGGATGTTGAAGTATCTACTCAGCATATGAGCTATCCGCCGTTAAAGGATCAGGTACCCAAGCATATCAAGGATATTGAACTGCAGATTACGCTTGAACGATGACATCATTTAGAAAACGGAGGGATATTCATGGCATACGCACCTCGACAAAGAAAATATAAGGTACGCTGGAAAATTGCAGTACCGCTGATTCTGCTGGTTGCACTCGTTTTGTATGCAGTCGCAGGACTGCTGTTTCCGCAGAAAAAGGAAGAAGCTAAAAAATTCACTGTCTGCGGCTTGAACAGTGAAGAAACGATACATTTGTTAAACAAAAAGGCTGCCGATACGATGACGGTCAGGGACTATGTCTTTTATGGAGAATCCTTAGGGCTGTATACGCAGACATATGATGCGAAAAGCGATAAGGATGAGCTGGCAGGAAAAACAGTGGAGCTGCATAACCTGTGTACAGATGAAACCATTCCGATGACAATGGATTCCACAGCGGATCAGAAAATCACACTGGAGGATCTCAATCCCGGCTATTATGAGGTAACGGTTATTGATAATCTGGTGAAGAAGCGGGTTATCTTCGATCGCACGCTGCATTCGGATGCCTTTACCACGGTTCAGCGCAAGGGAAATGTCCATGAGATAAAGCTGATTGCAGATCAGGACCTGTTGAAGGATTACGATATCAGGCTGGATCAGAACTATCTGTTTTTATCTGTGGAAAAAGCCAAGCCCAAAGAGGGAGATATTGATGTTCTGCTGGACCCCTATGGAATGAATACGGATCTTACCTATGTCCCGGATGAGGGAAATAAAGGGAATGGAATCACAGAATATAAGGAAACCTACAAGGCAGCCGTATGGATGAAGGAAGAGCTTGAGAAATATGGTCTGCGGGTGGAAATAACGAAAAGCGAAGCGTCAAAGCAGCCGAAGCCTGCCTATGGAAAAGACGGCAGACTGGCTGACGGGTATCAAAAGCATGCACGCTATTATATTTATCTGCGATTCAATACGAATCCCGATGAGAGTGTGAGCGGTGTGGAAATCTGGCACAGTGCCTACAGCAGCCCTACACTTGGGAAAAACATTATGTACGGTCTGGAAAAGAAGCTGAAGATGAGCGGCAGTGCTTATACGGATGCGAACAATCCCGGTGTCGGAGCGAGTCCGCTGATCAGCGGCGGCTATGATATGTATTCCAATATCCGGGAAGCGGGTGGACGTGCAACCATGGCAGGAAAGGGCAGTGAAAATGCCCGTAAGGAAAACCAGACCTTTGTGGATGCGGACGGCATGCAAGGGCTGGAAATAGATTTTGCCTATGTATCAAATAAAGAGGATGCCGATAACTGGCGGAAGAACGGGGAGAAGATTTCACGACAGGCAGCTGCCTCCTTTGCCAGCGGTATCAATGCGGCCAAATAAATTTTACGAATCTAACAAAAGAAGGTGGAGATGATGAAATATCAGATTCATAAAGGAAGCAAATATTACGGTGCTACGACCGTATTTGAGAACATACAGTTTGAAGTAAGAAATACAGAGAAAATCGCCATTGTCGGAAGAAACGGCTGTGGAAAAACAACGCTGCTGCGTGTGATTGCGGAAACGGAATTGCTGGATGCCGGAGAAATTCATAAGGAAAACAAGCTGCGTATCGGATATTTGGCACAGACGACCTTTGCGGATGAGAATGTCATCGTTGAGGAGGAAATGGAGCTAGCCTTTGAACAGGTGAAGGCGGTTGGAAAACGGCTGGAGGAGCTTAGTGAACGGATGTGCAGTGACCACAGCGAGGCTGTGCTGAATGCCTATGCGGATGTACAGCAGCGCTTCGAGGAGATGGGCGGCTATACCTACCGCAGTGAAATGATGACGATATTCACGAAATTCGGATTTCAGGAGGAAGACCTCAAACGTCCGATTGCAACGTTTTCCGGAGGACAGAAGACACGGCTGGCATTTGTGAAGCTGCTGCTGAGCAAGCCGGATGTCCTGCTGCTGGATGAGCCGACCAACCATCTGGATATTGATACGATCGAGTGGCTGGAGGGCTATGTGAAACGCTATCCCAAGGCAGTTGTCCTCGTATCCCATGACCGTATGTTTCTGGATGATGTCGTGGATGTCGTCTATGAAATCGAATACGGCGTCATGCGGCGGTATCCGGGAAATTACAGCAATTACGTGAATGTGAAAAAAAGTGATTTGGAACAGCAGAAAAGCGCTTATATTCGCCAGCAGAAGGAAATTCAGCGAATGGAGGAGCTGATAGAAAAATTCCGGTATAAGAAAAACAAGGCTGCCTTTGCACAGTCAAAAATCAAATATCTGGATCGTATGGAACGTATTGAGGATCCCAAAAGCAATGAGAAAAGCTTTAATGCCCGCTTTGTGCCCAATGTAAAGGGCGGTAAACGGGTTCTGGAGGTACAGGATTTAACGATTGGCTATGACCGGCCCTTATGTACGGTGAATCTGGAGGTTATGCAATCTGCCAAGATCGCAGTGATCGGACCAAACGGAAAAGGGAAGTCAACCTTCATGAAAACGCTGATGAAGCAGGTGGAGCCGCTGTCTGGCAGCTTTCTGCTCGGTCATCAGATCGAGGTCGGTTATTTTGATCAGGAGCTTGCGCAGTTCAACAGTGCGAATACCGTGCTGGAAGAGGTGTGGAATGACTTCCCGGATTTGAATCGCACCGAGGTGCGTACTGCACTGGGATGCTTTCTCTTTACCGGTGAAGAGGTTTTCAAAACCGTTGACTGCCTGTCCGGAGGGGAAAAGGTACGGCTGAGCTTTGTGAAGCTGATGCTGTCGCACCCCAATTTCCTTTTGATGGATGAGCCGACCAATCATCTGGACCTCATCGGAAAAGAAGCGCTGGAGGAGTCATTGAAGGATTATGAGGGAACGATGCTGTTTGTTTCTCATGACCGTTACTTTATCAGTAAGCTGGCAACCGCAATTCTGGTGATCGATGACGGGAAAGCGGTCTATTATCCGCTGACCTATGAGGAATATATGAACCGGGATAAGGTTCCCCCGGTGGAAAAGAAGCAGCCGGTGAAAAAAGACAGTGCAAAGCCGGAGCGCTATATCAATTATGGTAAGGAAATCAGTAAGCTGGAAAAGAAGATTGCGGTGAAGGAGGAGGAGCTGGAAGGCCTTCGGGAGCTGCGCTTTGAACCGGAGTATTACCACGATTATCATAAAATGCAGGAGCTGGATGAAAAAATTGATCTTGTTCACAATGAAATTGAAAATCTGATGCAAAAGTGGGAAGAATACAGTGAGAAAGTAGAAAACTAAGAAAGAAGGGATTCACTTGAAGGTTTTTGAAAAAAACAAGCTGGGTCATATGGAGCTGAGCAATCGCATCGGAGTACCTGCCATGTGTACCTATATGGTGAAAACAAAGGATGGTGTGGGAAATCTGCATCATGTTGCGCATTACGATACCCTTGCCAAGGGGCGGCCTGCCTTTATCGTACAGGAAGCAACGGCAGTGAATGCCCATGGCTATATCAATGACGCGTGTCTGGGAATATTTACACCGAGACAGCGTCAGATTTTGAAGGACATCGTGGACTGCGTTCATGCCTATGGAGTGAAAATCGGTATTCAGCTGAATCATGCCGGTATGAAAAATACCTTTGGTAATCAGAAATACGGTGCAATGGATCAGGAGGATGTGATCGGTCTGGATGAGGCCGGTATCAATGAGCTGATTGTGAACTTTGAATTTGCAAGTCGCTGGGCGCGGGAGCTTGGGTATGATTTTGTAGAGGTACATGCTGCCCACGGCTATCTGATCAATCAGTTTTTATCACCGCTCACCAATCAGCGCAGTGATGCGTATGGAGAGGATAGAACGCTGCTGCTTCGCCGTATTGTGGAGGGCTGTCGGGATAATTTTGAGGGGGATATCATCGTTCGTATTTCTGCGGAGGAGTATGAAGCAGGCGGTCTGCATCCGGAGGATATGAAATCTGTGGTACAGGTGATTGAGGATGCCGGTGCTGCTGCGATTTCCGTATCCAGCGGCGGCTTGAACACAGGCGCTGTGCATGCGTACCCGCTGTATCAGATTCCGTATGCGGAAAAAATCCGTACCATGACGACGTTACCAGTCATGGGAGTCGGGTGTATTACAAGAGAATCGGAAATTGAGCAGATCCTGCAGGAGGAGCGCTGTGATTATGTGCTGCTCGGGCGAAAATTGCTGCGTGATCCGTTTTTTCTGTTGAAATGGCAGGATAAGCTGGGATCGCTTCGTGAGGAAGAAATCGGGCAGTGTCTGTATCGAGGAATCCATATGAAATAACATAGAAACAGTCTTCGGGCTGTTTTTTTCTGGGGAAACTGGCGGTGATGTTGGAATGTGTCAAATTTGAAACAACGGATATCGTAATATACAGGCAGGTGATGGTATGTATTTGATAAAACTGTGCGAATTTATAGATGCCCGAATGAGTATGATGGTACTGGGGAAGGAACAGGATTGGATACAAAATCAGCTGTGCAGATGGTGGATTTTTATTACAGGATGTCTTCCAGGGCATTGTAACAGGGAAATCAACAGTATGCACATCATGAAGAAATGTATGGTATATCGTAACCTGAATGTTGCTGTATTTGAAAATCTGGAATATTTTCTCTGGTATGAGGATGAACCTGTTTTTCTTATGCAAAAATCTTTTCATGAGGTATTTAGAGGGTATACATCATTTCTTGCGTATAAGATTACCATACAGGATGTCTACAGCAGGGCATCACAGCTGATGAGTTTGTTTATTAAGAAGCAATGTAAAATTTATGAACACGGTATGATTCTGCATATTGTGTGCGGTGACAGAGATATGGATTCCAACCTTTGCAGCAGCAGTATCCGCATTCTTTTGCGATACGCCTGCTTTCTGGCATTGTATGAACTTTGTTCTGCAGATCATTCTGTTTGGTTCATCAATCCTTTTGTGAAATTGTCGGCAGATCAAGCTGGCATTGTATTGAATCAGATAAACGAGACACATAAGTTGAACAACCGCATAGTCTTACTATATAGCGAAAGGTATGCGTCTAATTTACATCGTGTGTTATGATATCTGTCTGAAAGATAAAGGAGATTCTATGGGAAAGGTCACAATTAAAATTTTTGGTATCGGGGATGGCGGGAATAATGTAATTCGCCATATGCTGCAGCATAGACTGCATGGTGTGGAATATATTGCTGTCAATACCAATCAGCTTGCTTTGCTGCAGCTTTCGCAGGAACATAAACTATTGATTGGAGAAAAGCAGACAAAAGGATATGGTACAGGAGCAGATTCATTATTAGGAAAGCGTGCCGCCATCGAGGCGAAGGAGGAAATCTGTAAAAGAATGAAGGGGGCGGATATGATATTGTTATGCGCTGGTCTTGGAGGCGGTACAGGAAGCGGAGCACTTCCGGTATTTGCACAGCTTGCCAGAGAGCTGCATGCGCTGACCATTGCCTTTGTTACTTTGCCATTTCCCTTTGAAGGAAAAAAACGCATGCGCACTGCCATGGCATCCATGGAAGAAATCTATACGTACACGGATACCTGTATTACACTCTCTAACCGCCATATCCTTCAGCATCTTGGTAATGCCCCGATCACCTGTGCATTTTCCACAGCAAACAGCATCATTCAGCAGGGAATACAGGCACTATACGAGCTGATTACTATTCCTGTTTACATCAATGTTGATTATGCAGATATCTGTACAACCATGGAAAAACAGAAGCATGGGTTTATTGGTGTTGGATATGGAAGCGGTAATCGGAAAGGAGAAGCTGCAGTCAAAGAGGCTTTATCCGCAAGTCTTTTAGAATATGATATCAGGGGACTGCATCATGCAATCGTTCACATATGCGGAAACAGTGATCTGACATTGGAGGAGGTTCAGGAAATTGTCAATTTCATACATACGGAGGCTGGTAATGCACTGGATATCATATTCGGCATGGCAATCAACGAGAATTTAAAGGATGAGGTCATTGTAACAATTCTTGCGGCAGGCGATGATGAAGCTGGTGCGGTGATAAGGTAAGGTGTATAATGGAAAAAAGGGGTAATTATAATGAATAAGAAAATGCTTCCGGTATGTGTCTTGAAAATTCTTGAGGAATACAGTGATTTTTCTCACCCACTTCATCAAAGGGATATTATACGGCTTCTGGAAGAAAACTATCAGCTTGTGATTGCAAGAAAGGCGCTTGGTAATGTACTGCATGAGTTAGAGGAACTGGATTATGATATCCGTTATCAGAATGGATTTTATCTGGAAGAGCGTCAGTTTACGAAGAGTGAACTGCATTTTCTAATCGATAGTATTTTATCTGATGGAACCCTGACTGCGCGGCAGATGCGGGAGATGATGGAAAAACTGCTTGTGAAAGAAAGTGCTCATATGAGGAGAAGCTTCACACATGTACATACTGTTTCTCATGTATCGCATGGGGAAAATCCGGAGTTTTTTTTATCTGTTGAACTAATCGATGAAGCAATTGAGCAGAACTGTAAGATTTCCTTTGATTATTATTCCTACGGTCTGGATTTGAAGCTTCATAAGCGCAGGGAACGTCCATATATCGTGAACCCTTATGAAATGATGGTGTCGAATGGTCATTATTATCTGATAGGCAATTATGATGCCTATGACAATATTTCCCATTACCGAATGGATAAGATACGAAATGTAGTCATTCTGAAAGAAATCCGTAAGCCAATCACACAGATACCGGAATGCAGAAACGGCTTTGCATATCCAAAGCATTTATTGGAGCATATTTACATGTTTGCAGGAGTGAGTGAACATGTGAAAATTAAATTTAAGAACAGTATTATTGATCAGATTGTGGATTGGTTCGGGAATGAGTGCCGCATCGAACCAGTGGATGCGGATGTGTCTTTTCTGTATGTAAAGGTGAACCGCAGTGCCTTGAAATACTGGCTGAAGCAGTATGATGAATTTGCGGAGGAAGTGAAGGAGGATTCAGATAATGACGGTTTGCAAAGGAAATGATGTTTCACATAACTTGTTTGATTATGCAACAAGTGAACTATCGCAGGATGCTTTTTTCTGCTGGCTGTTGAGTTACTCAACGAAAGAGAGTAAGGAAGAACATGGTGATTTATTTAGGGTTTCGCAGCGATTTCTGAAAAGGATGTTGAATAAAGATGATAAAGAGGATCGTCTTGATTATTATGTAATGGATATTGAAAGACAGAGAAAGGTTAATATAGCAATACATGATGCAGATGGCTCGAAGCTTAAAAATAAGAAAGGCCTGGTAGATATCTTTGTGAAGGTGAAGGAAAGTGAGAATAACCTTTATCTTATCATAGAGGATAAGATTGATACATGGGAACACAACCAGTTAGAAGCGTATTATAAAGCAGTACTTGCAGAGAACCCCGAAATATATGATGAAAATAATCTCTACATTTCTTATGTGAAAACAGAATATATGAATAGAACAGAAAGAAATAAAATGTCAGAAATAGAAAAACAAAATATATTTCATGAAAATATAAGTATTATTGATTTCGAAGAGCTTTATAGGATTCTCTCAAAAGGGATCGTAACACAGGATGCTCACATTTATCTGTTTGATTTTATTGAAAAACTTGATCGTAAGATTGAACATACAAAAATAGATATAGATAATAAACAGAAGCTAGAATATATTGGGATTTATAATGGTGCGGTATATCGATTTTTTGATTATCTTTTTGAATCTAAACGTATTAAAAGGGAAAGCTTTGACTGGTGCGGATATGTGAATAATAAAAGAGGAGGCTTTGATTGTCTGACATGGAATAAGACTGAATATATATGGCTTAAACAAAGGGAATGGAAAATGTATTTATCCATGTATTTACAAATGGAAATACCCCGTTATACTAAACTTGATGAAGAAAGAGAATATCTTGTAGCAGTGAAAATGTCCTTGATTTACGAGAGAAACGTGAAGCTGAAAAAACCGGAATTAGAAATACAAAAAAATAATATATTAGATATTCGTGAAAAAATAAATAAGGAAATTAAAGATGAACAAAATAAAGACGTGAAATGGATAAAGTTTGATTATTCAGATAAAAATTTTCGTTTGGGGTCCTCGATGCGAATTGGATGTTTCAGGTTTGAAATTAATAATTTAGAAGATGCAATTACTTTTGGTGAGAAATGTCTTAGAATTAGTAAAAGGTGTTATGAAGAATGTAGGAAGGTGAAAGTTATTTAATTATGGTTTATTGATATCTGTATAACAGGTTCCTGCATAATTTCTTTCATTCTGCACACGATAACAGCAGGTGATGCAAATGAAAAAGGAATATGAGAAACTGAATACCCGCCTGAAAGAGCAAATGCAGACGGATTTAAATTTTGATATCGTCGTAAAACCGCTGCTCGTACAGGGAATCCATATGAATCTGTACTTTGTGGACGGCTTTGCGAAGGACGAAATACTGGAAAAAATGATGGAGTTTCTATTAAAGGCCGATTTGAAGGAATGCGTGCAAACACAGGATATTCAGACCTTCTGTGACTCCTGGCTCTCCTATCTCGAGGTTGATGTGCAGCCGGATTTTGCTGCGATGATTACGTCTGTTTTAAGCGGCAGTGTCCTGATGATCGTGGAAGGCTATGAGGAGGGTATCGTTATTGATGCCAGAACCTATCCCACACGAAGTATGCAGGAGCCGGAGGATGATAAGGTGCTGCGCGGCAGTCGGGACGGCTTTGTGGAGACACTGATTTTCAATACAGCCCTCATTCGGCGCAGAATACGGGATACACATCTGCGAATGGAATATCATACGTTAGGCTCTATGAGTAAAAGTGATATTGTGCTGTGCTATATGGATGGACTAGCTGATAAGGATTTGCTGGATGATATCCGCAGAAAGCTGTCGGAAATCCATGTGGAGGCGCTGACCATGGCACAGGAGAGTCTTGCCGAAGCACTGGTACCGCACAAATGGCTGAATCCGTTTCCCAAGGTCCGCTATACAGAACGCCCGGATGCGGCCAGCAGCAATATTCTGGAGGGAAAGGTTATCCTGATGATCGATAACTCGCCCAGCGTGCTGATCCTGCCAACCAGCTTTTTTGACTTCATACAGGAGGCACAGGACTATTATCTGCCGCCGATTACCGGAAGCTATCTGCGCATCGTGCGTATCATGGTGTTTTTTCTGACACTGCTTGTCACACCGATCTGGTACTATCTCAACTGCAATCCACAGCTGACACCTGACTGGTTGAGCTTTGCGATGATACAGGACCATATGAATCTGCCGATCATCGTGCAGTTTCTGGTGCTGGAATTCGGTATTGATGCGCTGAAGATGGCATCCCTCAATACCCCAAGCTCCCTGAACAGCTCCTTCAGTATCATCGGTGCACTGATTCTTGGTGATTTTGCAGTGAACGCAGGCTGGCTGGCACCGGAAATTATCCTATATATGGCCTTTGTAGCACTTGCGAACTTCACACAGCCAAGCTATGAGCTGGGCTATGCAATCAAATTTATGCGTGTGATGCTGCTGATACTTACCGCTATATCGCCGACCTGGGGATTCTGGCTCGGTATTGCTCTTATGCTGATCATTATGGCAAGCAACCGCACCGTGACGAAAACCTCCTATTTCTATCCGTTGTTCCCGTTTAATCCGCATGATTTCAAAATGATTTTCGCAAGAAAAAAGCTGCGCGGGAAAAGCAGCAGCCGATCCTGAAACTTTTTCTTCCATAATCTGTGAAACGTGATACCATATGCATGAGGATGTGAGTTGCATATGGAGAAAACAATACAGGATAATTTACTGGCGCACCTTATGGAGCTGGCGCTGATGCCGGCACTTCTATACAGCTATCGCGATGGCGGTGTGCTGTACTGGATCGTATTGATTTTGATGGATGACTATATATTGAAGCATCAGGATGTGAAGGGACTGCTGCCGTTGTGGCAGGATGGGCGTTATAAAAAGGATATCCGTCTGCTGTTGATTCTGGAGGGCTGTATGCTGGCCGGTATGATCATCATCGCCTTTAAAAACTGGCAGGTTTCCGCAATTCTGCTTGTGAATGACCTGATTCTTGATTTTATCGGGATTTTTGGGCAGTATAATACAAAGAAAAGCAAATAGGAACTTTAAAAATAGCGGATTATGTGCTAAAATAATGCCGTAATGTTAAATGTTAATAGGAGGAATTATAACATGGCAAATTGTTTAGTTGCACAGTCTGGTGGACCAACTACCGTTATTAACGCTTCTTTGGCAGGTGTGGTACGCGCAAACCAGTTGAACCCTGTATATGACCACGTATATGGTGGATTAAATGGTATTGAAGGAATTCTGGAAGACCGTTTATACGATCTGACAAACATGAGCGAGTACGAAAACAGACTTCTGCGTCAGACGCCGTCTTCTGCACTTGGAAGCTGCCGTTACAAGCTGAAGAGAAACGATGAAACAGATTACCGCAAGCTGGTTGAAATCATGGATAAGCATGATATCGAAATTCTGTTCTATATCGGTGGAAATGACTCTATGGATACGGTTGATGCACTGAGCCAGTGGGCGAAGGCAAACAATATCGACAAGCGTTTCGTTGGTATTCCAAAAACGGTAGACAATGACCTGATGGTTACTGATCACTGTCCGGGATTTGCTTCAGGAGCTAAATTTGCTAATGAAGTTGTAAACGCTACTTGGCTGGACTACAACGTATATACACGTGAAGAAGTATTTATTCTGGAAACCATGGGTAGAGATGCAGGATGGCTTGCAGGTTCTACTGTTGTAACCGGAAGAGTTGACCTGATCGTTCTGCCTGAGGTGGATTTCGATAAGGAAAAATTCCTTGCACAGGTTAAGAAATGCATGGATGAAAAAGGAAAATGCTACATCGTTACAAGTGAGGGTGCTCACTATGCAGACGGTACATACATTGCAGCTGGTGAGGCAGTAAATGACGGTTTCGGACACGCTGTATTAGGTGGTGCCGGGGAAAACCTGAAAAACATGATTCTGGAAGCTGGTATCGCTCCTCGTGCAAAGGTGCAGGATCTGAGCACTGCAGCGAGAAGCTCCAACTTCGCACAGTCTCTGGTTGACGTTACAGAAGCATTTGAACTGGGTATGTCAGCACACAGCAGAAGTGCTGATGGCAAATTTACAGGACACGTAGTTGCCGTACAGAGAGAATATGTGGATGGAAGATACAATGCAAAATTCATCTCCGGACCTGCTGAAAACTTCGCTAACCATGTAAAACATGTACCGGTTGAATGGATTCTGCCGGATTACCAGGGTCTGACACAGGAATTCTATGACTATATCACACCACTGATTCAGGGTGAGCCTACACTGATCATGGAAAACGGAATTCCTAAGACAATCGTTCCGTTCAACAAACGATAAGATTATAAATGAACAGCAAAGAGGATGTGTTCTCATATTGGGAGCATCCTTTTTTTCTGCTGTTGACAGGGTGCGAAAGGGTGTCCATATATAATGTACAAATTTATCATTTTGTCTGAAAATAAAGTGATACATAGCATACGAATGCATTTGGTTTCATAAAAATGACGGTTTTCTTTCATGAAAATGTAAACAAAAATGACATTTTCGTGTGAAAGTGAGGGTTAAAATATTGTAATTCTATGTGAATTACGATATAATAAGGTCATTATCAGGAATGATAGGAGGGAATTAGATGAAAAAGCTATTCAAAGTGATGGCCGCAGCAGCATGTGCGCTTTCACTGACAGCCTGTGGAGGGTCTTCTAAAAAAAGTGATACATTAGTTGTAGGAGCTGAGGAACTTACAGGAACATTTTCACCATTGTACTACACTGGTGCTTACGACGGATACGTAATCGATCTGGTGTACAACAAATTGATGGAGTATGACGTGGATGGTAATTTACAGCCTTCTCTGGCAGAAAAAACGGACGTTGCCAAAGATGGTAAAACAATTACATTCAATCTGAGAAAGGGTGTTAAATTCTCAGACGGAAGCGACTTCACAGCAAAGGATGTTGAATTCTCATACAAGGTAGTTTCAGATCCAAGCTATACAGGACGTTTCATCTCTACTTGCCAGTATCTGGAAGGATACAAAGAGTACAACAACAAAAAGAACAAGAAAGAACCAGATTATCCTGGTATTGAGGTGAAGGACGATTACACTGTCGTATTCCACTTCACAGAAGCAAGAAACGATAATCTGCAGAGTCTGATGAACATCAGCGTTATCAGCTCTAACCAGTTTAAGGATTCCTATGCTTACAAGAAAACAAAACCAATTCAGGATGCTGTAGGTAAACCAATCGGTACCGGACCATATGTATTGGACAAATGGGAAGCTGGTACAGGTGCTTCTCTGAAGAAGAATGAGAAATACTGGGGCGATGATTACAAGGGTATTCAGAATGTCATCATCAAGCCTGTTAAGATGGAAACGGAATATCAGGAGCTGAAATCCGGTAATATCGACCTGCTTGCAGGACAGATTGAACCTAAGAAAATCGGGCCTGCTTCCAACAACAAGGATCTGACAATCAACCACTACCCACGTGGTGGTATGGGTTACATCACTTACAACACGGTAAATGGTGCAACAAGTGAAAAAGAAGTACGTCAGGCACTGTCTTACGCATTTGACCGTCAGTCATTCGTTAATTCTTACTATGAATGCAAAGACTGCAAGGATCAGGATGGTGTAGAAATCGGTTATGTACCTACAACATGGAACAACCCAATCTCTAAGCTTGGTAAAGTTATCACTGGCGAGGAAAAGGTTGACGGCTTAACAAACTACAACTATGACATCAAAAAAGCAAAACAGATTCTGGATGATGCAGGATGGAAAGTTGGAGCTAGCGGATACCGTGAAAAAGACGGACAGAAGCTGGAAATCAAAATCATGGCAATCAAAGACCACGATATCCTGAACAACCTGATCCCTATGTGGAAAAAGGCTTGGGGCGAAGAGCTGAAAGCTGATGTTAAGGTTGCAACTGTTGACTTCAACACACTGATGGACAAAGTATACTATGACAAGAACATTGAAGAATGGAACGTTTACTTCATGGCTACTTCTTTCACAGACGATACAATGTCAGGTGCTGTAACAAACTTTGATTCCAAATATGTTGGTGATGGTCTGGACAACACAAGCCGTCTGAAAGATGAGAAGCTGGATAGTCTGATGGATGCTGCATTGACAGAAATGGATATGGATAAAGCAAAAGACAAATGGGTAGAGGCTCAGAAACAGGTAAATGAAGACGTTTCTGCACTGCCTGTATATGGTAACACTTACTTTGACTTCTACAACAAGAAGATCAAAAACCTGAAGACAAGTGCACTGTACCAGTGGACACACGGTCTGAGGGATGCTACAATCGAGTAAATTTAAGTAGTAAACTGTAAAGTGTTCAAATAAGAGCAAGGATACACTTGCTCTTATTTATGTTTTTATTTCAACTTCTATGTTTCAAAATAAGTTTTTTTGGAGGTGATCTCATGCTGAAATATATAGTTAAACGTTTGCTAAATCTAATTCCTGTCATATTTATTATTTCAATCGTCATTTTTGGGACCGTAAAGGGAATGCCAGGAGATCCAGTTGATGCTTATCTGGGAATGGGAAGCAAGGCTACCCCGGAACAGAAACAGCAGATTCGTGAGGAATTGGGACTTGATAAATCTCTACCAGAACAGTATGTAATCTGGGTTGGAAATCTTGCTAAAGGAGAACTGGGGACATCTACCAAGTTCAAACTTCCAGTTTCTGAAATCATTGGAGACTACGTATGGAATACATTCCTGCTGAATCTGGTTTCCCTTGTTATCGGTATTGGACTTTCTATTCCGATTGGAATTAAGCAGGCAACGAAAAAATTCTCTAAATTCGACAATTTCTGGACAGTATTCTCCCTGCTGGGCGTATCTGTGCCAACGTTCTTCTTTGCACTGATTCTGATTTTCTTCGTGGCGCTGCCTTCCGGAGTCATACCGGTCAATGGTATGCGAACCCCGGATCTCGCCGTCTTCGGATATGATAACATATTCCAGGAAGTCGGGGATGTTGCATTGCATATGCTGCTGCCGACAATCGTTCTTGCGTTCGGTAACTTTGCGACCTTCTCCCGTTATGTACGAAGCTCTATGATTGATGTTATCAATCAGGACTATGTACGAACTGCGCGTGCAAAGGGTTTGAAAGAGAAAACTGTTATTTACCGTCATGCATTTAAAAATGCGCTGATACCTCTTGTTACACTGCTGGGTCTGTACATTCCTTCCCTGTTCAGTGGAGCAATGATTCTGGAATCCGTATTCCTGTGGCCTGGTCTGGGTAAGATTTTGATCGAGGCGATCAGTGGACAGGATCAGAGTATTATCACGGCGTGTCTGATGTTCTCTGCCATTTTGATGGTGCTGGGAAATCTGCTGTCAGATATTCTGTATTCCGTTGTCGATCCACGTGTTAAAGTAGAATAGAGGTGATTAGAATGGCGAAAGAAAATGTAAATCAAACTGAAATAAAGCTGGATAAAAGCGATACCATGGGCCCTTGGCAAATTGCATGGAATAAATTCAGACAAAACAAAATCGCTATGGCTGGTCTGATCATTTTTATACTGATCGTTCTTGCCGTGATTTTTGTACCGATTATAAGCGGTGTTAATGTAAATGATTATAGCTTTGATACAAAAAATATTGGACCGAATGCTGAGCACTGGCTGGGTACTGACCAGCAGGGGCGTGATGTATTCTTCCGTTTGTTCCTAGGTGGACGTATTTCTATCATGGTAGGTATCATCGCTGCCCTGATTACGGTGTTCCTTGGCTGTGTAATCGGTGGTATATCCGGTTATTATGGTGGATGGATTGACAATCTTCTTATGCGATTTGCGGAGATTGTGTACTCTCTGCCATTTACACCACTGATTCTTGTACTGGCATATAATATGTTATGGACACCTTCAAATGTGAAAATGTATATCGTATCGTTTCTGATCGGTGTATTGTCGTGGCCGGGACTGGCGCGTCTTGTGCGCGGGCAGATTCTGTCACTTCGTGAACAGGAATTCATGCAGGCCTGTGAGGCACTTGGTCTGAGTGATTTTTCAAAGATATTCAAGCATCTGATACCGAATGTTTTATCCATGATCATTGTTAATGCGACATTGTCCATGGCGAGTGCTATTCTGACAGAGGCCGGATTATCTTTCCTTGGTATGGGTGTTACCGCACCTACGCCTTCCTGGGGAAATCTGATGGAACTGGCAAGGAATACCGAAGTCTTCCAGGATTATCCGTGGAACTGGCTGCCTGCCGGTATCATGTGTCTGCTGACCGTTATCTCCATCAATCTGATTGGAGAGGGACTGCGTGATGCGTTTGACCCGAAAGATATACGATAGGAGCTGGTGAGTATGGAACAAGTAAAGAATAAGAAAATATTGGATGTTGAAAATCTGAAAGTATATTTCTATACAAAAAAGGGTGTTTCCAAGGCGGTAGACGGAAACAACTTCAAAATGTACGAAAACGAAACACTGGCAATCGTTGGTGAATCCGGCTGTGGAAAGAGTGTTACGGCTATGAGTATCCTTGGTTTGGTGGATGAACCCGGTAAAATTGGGGATGACAGCAAGATCATGTACGGGGATAAAAACCTTGCGACATTAAAGGATGATGAAATCCGTAAAATTCGTGGAAATGATATTTCTATGATTTTTCAGGAGCCGATGACTTCACTGAACCCGGTATTCACCGTAGGAAATCAGATTATGGAAAACATCCTGCTGCATGAGGATGTAAAAAAGGAAGAGGCACACGAACGTGCTGTCAAGCTTCTGGACATGGTTGGGATTTCCCGCCCGGAAAAGGTTGTGGACAACTATCCGCACCAGCTTTCCGGTGGTATGCGTCAGCGTGTTATGATCGCTATGGCACTTGCATGTAATCCAAAGCTGCTGATTGCCGATGAACCGACTACTGCGCTGGATGTAACCATTCAGGCACAGATTCTGAAGCTGATGAATGACCTGAAGGAAAAAACAGGAACCTCCATCATGCTGATTACGCATGACCTTGGTGTCGTTGCACAGATGGCGGATCATGTAAATGTCATGTATGCCGGCAAGGTAGTAGAAAGTGCTCCGGTATTTGAAATCTTCAAAAATCCGAAGCATCCGTATACGGTCGGCTTAATGAGCAGTATGCCTTCCCTGAACAGCGGAAGCAAACGCCTGAGTACGATCGAAGGGAATGTACCAAACCCAATCAATCTGCCAAAGGGCTGCTATTTCGCAGACCGTTGTCCAAAGGCGATGCCAAAATGCAGGGAATCACAGCCTCATGACGTAAAGGTCGGATCCAGACATCACGTTAGCTGTTTCCTGTTTGATGATGCGAAAGGGGAGGAATAAAAATGGAAGACAAGAAAGTAATTCTCGAAGTCAAAGACCTGAAAAAATATTTCCCTCTTGGAAAAGGTAAGCTGGATAAAAATAAAAAATTTGTAAAGGCTGTTGATGGTGTATCCTTCAAGCTGTATGAAGGGGAGACGCTTGGTCTTGTTGGAGAATCCGGCTGCGGAAAATCCACCCTAGGACGTGCTATTCTTCGTCTGCATGAACCGACAAGCGGAGAAGTACACTTCAATGGTGAAGATATTCTGAAAAAGAACCGTAAGGAAATGCGAAAGCTGCGTGAGGAAATGCAGATTATTTTCCAGGATCCATACAGCTCTTTGAATCCCCGGATGAATGTATACAACATTTTGAGTGAACCGCTGGTTGCGCATGGCTATTATAAAAAAGGTGACGAGCTGAAGCAGTATATTCTGAATCTGATGGAAAAATGCGGATTGCCGCCATACTACTGCTACCGTTACCCGCATCAGTTCTCCGGAGGACAGCGTCAGCGTATTGGTATTGCCCGTTCACTGGCACTGGATCCAAGCTTTATTGTATGTGATGAGCCGGTATCCGCACTGGATGTATCCATTCAGTCTCAGATCATCAACCTGATGATGGATATGCAGGAGGAACGTAAGATTTCCTATATCTTCATTTCTCACGATTTGAGTGTTGTGAAGCATATCAGTAACCGTGTTGGTGTTATGTATCTTGGTTCTCTGGTAGAGCTTGCAGATAAGAATGAAATTTATGAGAATCCTCAGCACCCTTATACAAAGGCGCTGATGGCTGCAATTCCAAAGCCGAATCCTACCCAGCGTTCCAGCATGGAAGCAATTCATGGAGAGATTCCAAGCAATGTCAACGTACCAAGCGGATGTAAATTCCACCCACGTTGTCCATATGCCAAGGATATCTGTAAAACACAGGAGCCGGCTGCCAAGGAAATCAAACCGGGTCATGTTGTTCTCTGCCATTTTGGCGGTGAGTTCTAGTGTTCATCAACAAACCGAAATTTAAAGACCTGTTGAAGAAGAAGGAAGTGCGGGAAGGGAAGGAAGCAAATCTTGAAAAAGGTGACTTTCTGGCTCTCATTATGGCTGCATTCTCGGTGTTTGTACCGGTAATTCTGCTGTTCTGTGCCGTACTCGGTATATTTATCTGGCTCTTTCTTCTGTATTTTCACTAAGCCGTAAAAAGAAGTAAGCATAGGAGTTTGCGAATTGTGCAGGCCCTGTGCTTTTTTTGTTTCGGACATTTTGTCTGCTCCTTGATGGGAAAAGATTACAGCTGCTGATAACAGTGGCAAGGACAAGCGCATGAGGCAGGGCAATATCGTTTTTTCTTTATCGAAAAAAGCGCTTTGTAATGCATTCTTCCATTGCTTATAGGCTCAAAAAATGTTATTATTTTAGGTAGAGATAGACTCATGGAAGCGTTGTGATTCTATCAGATAAGGACTACTTTTAATAAGTATTACATGAAGTAAGAGGAGGACATACTTATGTTAAAAGGTATTGCAGCATCCGCAGGGATTGCGATTGCAAAGGTTTACAAGCTGGAAACACCGAGCTTCGAGATTGTTAAGACAGAAGCAACACCTGCAGAAGAGGTAGCGAAATTTAACGCTGCTTTGGAAAAAACGAAATCCGATATTGAAGGTATCAAGGAACGTGCCGCAAAACGTCTGGCACCGGAAGAGCTGGCTGTATTTGATGCTCATCTGATGATGGCTGGGGATCCTGAGCTGGCAAGCCAGATTATCTCAATGATTGAAAACGACAAAGTAAATGCAGAGTTTGCAACCAATGAAGTTGCGAATATGATGGTTGCCATGTTTGAATCCATGGATAACGAATACTTTAAAGAAAGAGCAGCTGATGTTAAGGATGTTACATTCCGTTTGAAATGTAATCTGCTGGGTCTGACAATTCCTGATCTGAGTGCAATCAACGAGGATTCTGTAATTATTGCGCATGACCTGACACCTTCTGATACAGCACAGCTGAATGAATATGCAAAGGGCTTTGCGACGAATATCGGTGGTAAGACAAGCCACTCTGCTATTATGGCAAACTCTCTGGAGATTCCTGCAGTTGTAGGCTGCAGTGGTGTTCTGGATGCCGCAAGCAATGGAGATACAGTAATTCTGGATGCATTGGATGGTGTTGTACTTCTGAATCCAACTGCTGAGGAAATCAAGGAATATGAAGGAAAACGTGCTGCTTATATGGAAGAAAAAGAAGCACTGAAGGTATTAAAGGATGCAAAATCCATCACAACAGACGGACATGAGGTTGAACTTGCCGGAAATATCGGTACACCGGATGATGTAGAGGGTGTATTGAATAATGGTGGTGAAGGTATCGGTCTGTATCGTACAGAATTCCTGTATATGCACTCTGATCATTTCCCTACAGAGGATGAGCAGTTTGAAGCTTATAAAGCAGTTCTGGAAGGTATGGGAGGACGCCGTGTTGTCGTACGTACACTGGATATCGGTGGTGACAAGAAGCTTCCTTACTTCACATTCGATCCTGAAATGAACCCGTTCCTGGGATATCGTGCAATTCGTCTGTGTCTTGACAGAACAGAAATCTTCCGCACACAGCTGCGTGCACTGATTCGTGCTTCTGTTTACGGAAGACTGTGCATTATGTTCCCGATGATTGCTACGGTTGATGAATTCCGTCAGGGTAAGGCAATCTTTGAAGAAGAAAGAGAAAAACTGATTGCAGAAGGTGTTAAGGTTGCAGATAAAATCGAAGTAGGTATGATGGTAGAGATTCCTGCTGCTGCAGTAAATGCAGATAACTTTGCGAAGGAAGCAGACTTCTTCTCCATTGGTACAAACGATTTGATTCAGTACTCCATGGCAGCTGACCGTATGAATGAGAAGGTATCCTATCTGTATCAGCCATATAATCCATCAATTCTGCGTCTGATAAAAATGACGATTGATGGAGCACACAAGGAAGGCAAATGGGCTGGTATGTGTGGAGCAATGGCTGGTGAAGAGTATGCAGTACCTGTACTTCTCGGTCTTGGACTGGATGAATTCTCCATGTCTGCTACACAGATTCTGAAGGCTCGCAAGATGGTTACAAACCTGAGCAAGAAGGAAATGGAGGGTCTTGCAGAAGAGGCTCTGCGTCAGGCAACAGCAGAAGACGTTCTTGCACTTGTAAAAAAGGCTGTAGACTAAATCAAGCATAAGAAACCGGATTTCAGAAATATATCCGGTTTTTTTCTCTTTCAACAGGGGTGCAAGAGCTGTGCACACTTTTGCTGACAGGTTCCACTGCTTCCGGGATCCGTGATACTGTTTTACGGTGAAGCTTGTTTATCTCAGGACTTTTAGAAACAGAGGAGAAGCATTGCAGAAAACCAATATACTTCGTGAGCAGCAGTCATCGGCAGGGCGGATGCAAGCTGTCTACATATGCATGGTAAACTGGGACTATATCAAAATGACAGATAGAAGCTGCCTGTTAGCCGCTATTTTTCCTGCATTGATATGTGCGAACTGCGGCTTTCTCATGCAATGCTTACGGGGCTATGAAGACCTGAAATGTACTGCCTGAGAACTGATTGTATTGTATAAAATCCGCATTTATAGACACTCAAGGACGGAAGAGTGTTTAAAAAACGGTATGAATGTGGTATGATGTTGCTATGATGAATACAGATACGTTGAAAAATCTATACACAGAGATTGAGGAATATAGAGTCCTTCGTGATTTTGAAGGGATTTTTCATTGTGCGACACAGCTATACGATCTCAGTATACAGCTCAAGAGCGCGCATTATGAAATTATTGCCTGTTATTTCCTGGGGAACTACTACTTCAATAAAGGACAATACGAGACCTCTATGACGTATTTGCAGGAGGGAATCCGCATCGGCGAGGAATCACCCTATCCGTTTTTTCAAATGATGTGTTACAATGTGGCGGGTATGGTGAGTGCAACCATCGGTGATGAAATCATGTCAGTGGAATACATGCTGAAGGCCTATTATATTGCATTCGATCATCAGGAGCTGGGCTACCTGTATATCATTCTGAATAATCTTGGCGTTTTATTCCTTGATCTGGGGTATTATGAAATAGCAGAGGAATATTTTGAAAAGGCGATTACAGAGCGAGGAATCAATGGCTTTGACGACCTCATGATAAATGACGGCTATAATATCATCAATCTGCTGGGAATCAGCGTGTTTCTGAGAAATGAGGAAACCTACACCCACTGGCTCACCTGGTATCGTGAATACCACAAGCGCTTTGATGACGCTACCGTCGATAATGATTATCAGCTGTATCAGGTACTGCGCGCTGCATACCAACAGGATATAACAAGCGTGAAGAAAGAGGTTACTATCCTGCTGGCTATTGCCGACAGTGAGCAGGATCGTCTGCATACCTTTAAAAATCTTATCAAGGTATGTAAGGTCTGCATACAGTTTCAGGAGCAGCAGCTATCCTCGCAGGTGCTGGATAAGCTGTATCAGATTTTGCAGGATTATCCCGAATATCAAAAGCATTCTGAGCTGAAGGAATGCCAGGTTCTTTATGCAAACAGCTTCTGCAATGAGCAGGAGCGCTTAACGGCACTGCAGGAGTATTATGAAATACGGCAGCTGGAGCTGTCTGCAACACACAACAATATGAAGAATACGCTTTTATTGAAAATAGATATGGAGCAGCTGCTCTATGAGCGCAATCAGATTTTAAAGAAAAACAGAGAGCTGGAGCGCCGTTCGGAAATTGAGGAGTTTACGAATGTCATGAATAAAACGGCATTCCGGGCACATGTAAGTGCTGAGCTTGAGGCAATGCATCAGGATCAGTATATCTGTCTGCTCGTTATCGACATTGATAAATTCAAAAGCATCAATGATACCTTCGGCCATTTGGTTGGTGACCAGGTCCTTCTGCATGTTGTAAAGGTTGTGAAGGAGGTTCTGCGCAGCAGTGACTTCATCGGACGTATCGGCGGTGATGAATTTTGTGTATTTATGAAGAATATTCTTTCCCTGCCTTATCTGCATGAGCGTTTGGATGAGCTTTTAGATCGTCTGGTAAACACAAGAATCGAGAACAAGCAGGTATTGAGTGCCAGTATTGGTGTATGTATGAGTGATCATGTATGCAGGTATGATGAGATATTTCAAAAGGCGGATGAAGCGATGTATCGTGCAAAGCATGCCGGTGGAAACCGTTATGATATTACGGAATTGAGCACATGACAAGATATTGCTAAAAATGACAAGATATTTTATATTTGATACTGTATACTATGTACTGTAGTCGGCAGCTATGCCGCTTAATCACAATGTTATCAGAGAAGAAAACAGCCGCAGTAAACCCCGGACATGAATGCAGTTCAGCGGTTCTTCACTGATGGAGCGATATGAGGATCGTCTCTGTGACTGATAATTTTGTATAAAGAAATGATTCTTATGATCCCTTTCAAGAATCATTTTTTTTATTTTTCACGCGTTTTCAATTTGTCTGTGATATGATAGAATGATTCCATGAGAGCAGGGATGAGAATGAGAAAAAAGAGTCTGTTACAATTATGCCTTTGTCTGATACTATGCAGTGGCTGTAGTACAGCGGAGCCGGCAGAGGAGAAAAAATCCTCACAGTACTTTCTGTTTGCCACACCGTTATCCACGCACACGCTCTGGCAGAAGGCCAGAGAGGGGATGCAGGATGCCTGTACCGAGCTGGAGGTGCATTGCGACTGGAAGGGTCCTATTAAAATATCTACGAATGATATGGTGGATGTCATCAATACAGGTCTTTTAAAAAAGGCGGATGGTATCATCACACAGGGTGTCATCAGCAAGGAGCTGATTCAGAAGGGAAATGATAAGGATATCCCCTTTGTACTGGTGGATTCTCCGGTTGAGGGAAGCAGGCCTTTAACGACAATCAGCAAGGATTTCGATGAGCAGGCAAGACTTCTGTTAGCTGATATCGAGGAGAAGCTGGGGAAGAATAAAAGGCTTCGCATCGGCATACAGGTCAGCGATTTAAGCTTTGACCTTGCAAAGGATCAGATTGCCTCCATTGAAGCTGTTTTTGCACAACATCCCGGTGGTTTTGAAATTGTCGCAAAAAGTGAATCGCGCAGTGATCAGCTCACCTCCCGTAACGAGTGGGTCAAGGTACTGCAAAAGGATACCGGTATGAATGTTTCCATCAATCTGGCTGGTGAGAATGCAATCGGTTTTGTGGATGCCAGCGAGTATATGAACAATCACGATCAGATCCTTGTATATGGTGTTGATGACATGAAGGAAACGCTGGAGCTGATACGCAAGGGAAAGGTGGAAGGAAGTATTGTGACATCCTTTTATCAGTACGGATACGAATCCGTGCATATACTATATGACTATGTCACAAAGGGAATACGGCCAAAGAAGGAGCGGATTCCTTCCTATCTCATGCTTGTCAACAGGAAGAATCTGAAAACGTATGCATCCACGCTGCAGAAGGAGAAAATGCATGTGGAATAAATCGAAGAGCTTTCGCAGCAAAATCATGAATTACAATCTGATGCTGATCGTGGTGATGGTGTTAGTCTGTACGACCTATGTGCTCATCAATGATCGAACGATAAAGAAATACAATTCCACCTATACCACCTATAATGAGCTCAATCAGTTTTATGACAATATGAAGAATCTCAATGATGCTTTACAGGTATACCTGTATTCTCCGGATGATCAGAATTATAAGGATTTTCATAGATATCGCTCCGTTTTGCAGCGGAATGTGGAAAAGGTGAAGACGAGTTTGAAAAATCAGGATCATGTCTGGCGCTTTGAATTACTGAACAATATGGTCGACGGCTATATGGCACAGGCAGAGCTTGTAATCGCCTCCGATCTGCAGCAGGAAAAGGAGTTCAGTGCAAAGTATCAGGAGCTGCTGTATGATTATGATCTGATCAATAAAACAGCAAGTGAATATTATGGTCTAGCGACTCAGGATATGCAGCTGCAAAAAGCGGCGGTCAACAGCAATCAAAAAACGATGCAGCTGGTGTCACTGTTCTTTATCCTCTATCTGATCGTGTGGATGATCTATTTTTCCATATCCACCATCAAATCCATAACCGATCCTCTGGAAAAGGTTATCAACAATATGAACCGTATCAAAAAGGGAGCATATGACCTCACGCAGATTTCCAATACGAATAAGGAAATGAATGTACTCTGTCTTGCGCTGGAGGATATGGCGGATAGTATTGAAAAAAATATCCAGTATGAAAATGAAAAAGCAAGACTGGAGCGTAGGGTTTTGGAACAGCAAAACGATAACCTGCGCAAGGATGAGCTGCTTGCCCAAAGCGAGCTGCGCATTTTACAAAATCAAATCAACCCGCATTTCCTGTTCAATACACTGAATATGATTTATAAAAAGGCGTACAGCGAGGGAGCCTATGAGACCAGCGAGCTGATGGAGAAGACGAGTCAGCTGCTTCGCTACGGGCTGGATAATGCAAGCAAGATCAGCTCTTTGAAAAAGGAAATAAAAGCAATCCGCAATTATAATTATATACAGGAAAAGCGCTATGGAGACAGAATTCGCTTTCTGATGGATATCGAGGAGAAACTGCCGGATATTCCTATGCCCTCTATGGTTCTGCAGCCGCTTGTGGAAAATGCGGTATCGCACGGCCTACAGGACACCATCGAGGATGGAGAGGTGGTCATCGAGGTGAGCCGCCTCAATAATGAACTTATGATTTCCGTTAGTGACAATGGTGCCGGTATGCCTGCGGATGAGCTGGAGAAGCTCATTCTGAACGATTTTCGCATGAGCAGCGATGAACGCTCTCATCTGGGACTTTATAATGTTACAAGGCGTCTGAAGGCCTTCTATGGTGACGCCGTGCGCATAATTGTCAACAGTCTGGAGGATTGCGGGTTTGAAATCAATATACAGATTGATTTGAAGGAGAATGGATATGTATAAAATCATGATCATCGAGGATGAGCAGATTGAGCGGGAAACGCTGTATAAAATCATTCAGGAGGGATTTCCGGAATGTCAGGAGCTGTATGCTGCAAAAAATGGAAAAGAAGCGCTGACGCTGTTTGAAGCACATCATCCAGACATCGTACTTGCTGACATCAACATTCCCGGAATCAATGGTCTGGAGGTGATTCGCCGCATTCGGCAAACCCGTCAGGAGGTGGAATTTCTGATTTTGTCCTCTTACAATTATTTTGAATATGCACAGGAGGCGATTCGCCTTGGGGTAGAGGATTTCATCTTAAAGCCGTATACGATTGATCACCTAAGGGATGCCCTTCAGAAAACAATGGAGCACCTACAGCAGAAGCAGGATGAAAAAAGGCACCAGAGCGATTTGCTGGAAAAAATAGAAAGAATTACACCGGTGGTGGAAAACGAATGCCTGTTTGCCATTCTATCGAATGAGGATGAGCTGGTACTGCGCAAAAATCTGAGACTGCTCAGCCCGCGCATTTGCAGCGGCTTCTGCTTTATCATCCGTTCCTCCCATTACGATCAAGCCTACATGGAAAAGGTAGCCACAGGCTTCATACAGCTGGGCTTTCGCTGCCTGAAGGAGCTGTTTCATGAGCTGCAGATCTTTTACATTCTGGCGGAGCGGGCGATCGGACAGGAAGAGTTACAGCAGCTGGAAGACTATATCACTGCATTGCAGTCGGACAGCTTTGCTTTTGGTATCGGTCCGATTGTGAATGATATCGCACTGTTTCACCATTCCTTTCAGATGGCAAGAGATCGCATCGGCGCGCAGGAGCCGCTTTGCTTTCAGCTGCTGCAAGACAGTAACAATGCCTGCAGAGCTGATATCGATCTGGATAAGATTGTCGCACAATTTGTGTCCATCTTTCAGAAAATGGATGAGGAGGGGCTTAAAAAGGCAGTCCATCAGCTCTGTCTGACACTGATTCCCCATGAGCGTAAGCAAATTGTTCAGGAGGTGGCCGACCTGTTTGAAAAACTGCGCGATACCCTGCAAAGGGAATATGCACATATCGATCTGCAAAAGATTGCAATCGCACCACTGCAAATCAGTACGAATATTCATCAGGAGGTTCCTTTGTATCTTCATATGCAGATGCATCGGCTGTATGATCCCATCGTTGAAGAGCGTTTTCGCAATACCAATCAGCTGGTACGTCAGGCTGTCCGCTATATCGATGCCAATTACCGTAAACAGATTACGCTGGGGGACATGGCAGATGCCCTGCAGATATCCCCGTTCTATCTGAGTAAGCTCTTGAACAATTCTCTGCACAAAACCTTTACGGAGCTTGTCAGTGAGCGGCGGGTTGAAGCGAGCAAGGAGCTGCTGAAAAGCGGTAAGCGAATCAAGGAAATCGCTTATGAGGTCGGATTTCAGGGGCAGAATTACTTCACGAAGATCTTTAAGAAGTATACCGGAGTTACCCCGAAGATGTATAAGAATTCCTTTGACGATAAATAGGAAAAAAAAGGAAACTGCAAATAATTGCTAAAGATAACAAGAATTTACTATTTTAACAGTTATATAATAACATTGCAGATAAAAGACCAATTTAACTATCATAATTACTATCTGCAATACCATAATGGTAAGGCTGTTACCAGCCGGCCTTACTTTAATCCTTTTTCTTTAAAAAAACCATGTTTCTCCCAGAACATGGTTTTTTTATCATCAAATAACAGCAAACCGGGAGCATCTGCATATTTCAACCCATACTGCATGGATACCAAAGAGCAACACTATGCAAGCGGGCATTGAAGAAGCAAATCCGCAATCAGCCGGTACAGAGGCGGGCAGTGAAACACTGTTTAAGGAAGCCCTTGCGGGCTACTCAGATTTTCCGGCATGCCAGCACTGTTACAGGTATTTTGTGTGCATAGAGAGAAAAGCAATGCCCGTGGAATTTTCTTACGGATATTGCTTTTTCTGTTCTATTTGGTCAGCTCCAGAAATTCATCAATACGCTGTGCGCATGTATCCAGACAGCTTGTCCAGAATGCTTCATCACACAGATCGATATCAGCCATCGCTGCGACATCCTCGACACTGGATATGGTTGTTGCTTTTAAGAGCTCGCGGTATTTTGGAACGAAGGCATCCTTTTCCTGTTGATATTTTACAATCAGCCCGCGTGCGAACAGGGCACCGAATGCATAAGGGAAGTTGTAAAAGCTCAAGCCGCTGGAATAATAATGAGATTTACAAATCCACATATACGGATGCAGATAGTCAGGGTCCAGACCGTCACCATATGCCTGCTTCTGTGTTTCGATCATGATGGCTTCCAGCTCATCCGCAAACATAAAGCTGTCTTTGCGCTTTTCAAATACTGTCTTTTCAAACAGGAAGCGGGAATAGATATCACAGATAACCTGCGTCAAATCCTGTAGCTGATTTTCAATCAATGTGATTTTTTCCTGACCCTTTGCCTCCTCGATTGCGGCATTCATAATGATATTTTCATTGAATGTGGAAGCTGTTTCCGCAACCGGCATGGAATAATCGGTATTCAGAGGACGATGATTCTCAATCATCATTCCGTGATAGGCATGTCCCAGCTCATGGGCAAGTGTAACGATATCACCAAGCGCACCATCATAGTTCGTCAGAACACGGCTCTGCTTAACGCCGCTTAAATTAGCACAGAAGGCACCGCCGACCTTTCCTTTGCGTGGGAAGAAATCGATCCAGCTTTCGTCAAAAGCACGCTCCATCATATCTGCCATATCCTCTGCGAAGGGACGGAAATGCTTCAACAGGTATTCCTTTGCCTCCTCTACACGATAGGTTTTTGTTTCCTCACCGAGTGGCGCAAAGAGCTCATACCATGGCAGACCGTTCTTATATCCGAGAAGCTCTGCCTTGCGTTTGAGATAGGCATGAAATTTCGGCATATAGGATTGCATGGTATGCAGTAGTGCATCCAGCGTTTCCTGCTTCATGTGCGCATTGTGCAGTGTCATGGCAAGTGGAGAAGCAAATCCGCGCAGATCACATTCTGTCAAAACCTGTGCCTTGATGCTGTTTAAGGAAAAGGCAACAGCATCGCGTATTTTATCATAGGCCTTCAATTCTGCCTCATAGGCACTCTTACGGACCTGCGGATCGCTGTCATAGGCCATATTGCGTATCTGAGAAAGCGTGGTGGCTTCCTTCTTATAGTCCACCTCTACGATACTGGTCAGATATTCCTGCAGATTAGCCCAAGCCTCACCACCGCTGATATTCATTTTGGATAATACATCCTCAACATCATCACTGAGCAGATATTTGCTGTCCTCTTTTATGGTGTGCAGCAGATAGCTGTATTCCTTTAGCAGTGCATCCTGTTCGATACACGCATCCAGATCCTCAATTTCTGCCACGTAGCGGTTAAACCTTGCATTTGCTTTCGTGATGCCGCTGAATTTCTGTGAAAACTGATTCATCAGCGAAACCGTCCTTCCATCAGATGTATTTGTGGACTGCTTCAAAGAGATAAAGTGTCCGACACGATCAGCAAGTGTGTGAAATTCCTCCAGCAGGGATAGCATGCTATGCAGAGCTGCTGTTTCGTCCGTGTGGCTCAGCTGGTCGGCTGCCTGTGTACAGCGCTGAATCAGCGTATCCATTTTTTTGAAGTCGTTGCGAAAGGCTTCATCATCGTATCCCTTGTATAAAACATCTAAAGACCATTCATTCATAAGTATCTACCTTCTTTCCTCCTTTAGACAATACCCATATTATATCCCATCTATACAGGAAATGCACAGTTTTACAAAGCTTATTTCAGGAAACCACACAGACAGACAGAGGATAGGATAAAACAGGCATCCCTTCTGCAAAGAAAACGCAGGGATACCTGTTGCGATAAAAGCAAACAGTGCTATGGGCAATCAAACAGCGTTCGTGATAAAGCAATGTGCAAGGCATGTTATCCGCGGGAATCCACACGCCGGCGGGAGGCTGTGAAAATAGCGTAGGCGCATAGCATAAGCACTGTGCTGTAGCCGATGAATATTAAATTGTTTCCGGGAATGGCTTCAAACAAGGTAAGCGAGCCAAAGAGGAAAAAGATGAAGGAGCTTCCCACCTTGACCGTATCCTCACGCAGATGAGAGAAAATCAGCTTGCCTGCAAAGATACCGAGAATATTCGCCATAATCAGCCCCAGCGAGGCGCCGAGGAAAATCGGGAAATGCTCGCTCATGTGATCTGCGGCAAGTGCAACGGTTGCTAGCTGCGTTTTATCACCCAGCTCTGCGATAACAAAGGTAAAGGCGATTGACACTACGGGGATTTTTAATGCAAAATGATGCCCTGCCTCTTCCTTGGCACTGCAGCGAAGATTCATCAAACCGAAAAACAGAAACATGGCACTAGCCGCCAGCTTGATCAGACGCATGGGAATCAGATCACCAATCAGATCACCGGCCAATACCGACACACCACTGATGGCAAGGACACCGAGTATCATACCGGCAATTACGGTTTTTACAGAGTAGCGGTTTGTCAGCGCCATAATCATGAGCTGGGTTTTGTCCGCCATCTCCGCCAGAAAAACAAATAGAAATGTATGAAACAGCATAGGTTCACCTCTTTCAACTATATGCAACGGAAGCAGACGGTATGTCGAGTATATAAAAAAAGATTTTCTTCAGAACCGTCAATTCTGAAAAAAATCTGAGATGCTAGGATATATATGCCAGAATCAGCTTCATGGTGTTTTCCACACCGTCATAATGCGTTCGCTCCATACCATGAGATGCATGTACACCCGGACCGATCAGTGCACCGCGTATATCACAGCCGCCGCGCAGGGCTGCACTGACATCACTGCCATACATCGGATATATATCAACTGCATAGCGCAGGTTCTCTTGCTTTGCCAGCTCGATCAGCCGACTGGTCATTTCATAATCATATGGCCCGCTGGAATCCTTTGCACAGATGGATACATCCTGCTCACTGCATGCCAGATCAAGACCGATACATCCCATATCCACAGCGATCAGCTCACTGATGCATTCCGGTATGTGGGACATGCCGTGACCGACCTCCTCATACGTACTCATCATGAAAATGAGATCATATGCAGGGGTTATGCTATGCTCCTTTATATGCTGGAGAACCCCCATCAGGGCACTGGCACTGATTTTGTCATCCAGGAAGCGGGATTTGATAAAACCGCTTTCTGTAATCTGAACCTTTGGGTCGATAGCCACAAAATCACCGTTGCAGATGCCGAGTGCTTCTACATCCTCCTTCGTCTTCACAACCTCGTCGATACGAATTTCCATCTCATCGATTTCACGCTTTCTGGTGGACGCATCCTTATATACATGGGATGCGGGAGAGCAGGAAAGTACAGTACCTGTATAGACGCTTCCATCTCTTGTATGAATGCGGCAGTATTCTCCATCCAGTGTCGGAATAATCGGCCCGCCGATATTGGTCACTGCCAGCATCCCATTGCTTTTGATGGAGCGCACCATCAGTCCCAGAGTGTCGCAGTGCGCACAGAAGCCAATCGTTTTTTCACTGCTGGAGCCCTTCACATAAATCAGAAGATTCCCCTTGTTGTTTCGTTTTGTCTGATAGCCCAGAGCTGCTGCCTCATCGGCTACAAAATCAATCGCCTTTTTTGTATAGCCGGTCGGAGAGTCCGTTCCCAACAGTTTTGAAGCAAAATTCAATACGTATGTCTTATCCATTTGTCTACCTCACTTGCTTATATAAACGCCGTCGTTTCCGTCAATTTCACTGACTCTGACCCGAATGACCTCACTCAGGGAGCTGGGGATATTTTTCCCTATATAGTCAGCGCGAATGGGAAGCTCACGATGCCCGCGGTCCACCAGAACAGCGAGCTGGATTTCCCTGGCTCTTCCATAGTGCATGATCGCATCCATCGCAGCCCGCACGGTTCTTCCCTTGAAGAGTACATCGTCCACTAGAATGACTTTCTTATCCTTTACCGGCAGAGATTCCATTGGCAGGGGATAGGGCTGTTCTCGATCATCCCTCCAATGCGATACATCCAGTGCAAAGCAGGGAACTCTGACATCCTCCACATTGCATATAATATCTGCCAGCCGTCCGGCTAGAATTTCTCCTCTTGTTTTGATACCGATTAAGACAATATCCTCTACACCGCGGTTATGCTCGATGATTTCATGCGATATGCGGATCAGAGAACGTTTTATCTGGAGCGCGTCTATGATTTCCTTTGTTTCCATGTACTACCTCCTGACGTGCAGCTACTATAAGTATAGCGGTTCGTCTTCATTTTCGCAATCATTTCCAAGGATTTCACGCAAAATTGAGGCTGCGTATTCCTCATAGAGCTGCGTATTATTTTCCGCCCTTCTTGTATACAGGACGTAGATTGGAATATCCTGCAAATAGAGGATGGTGAAGAAGTCGCGCAGGAGCGCATCACATACGGGCTTGTTCTGTGCACAGCCAAGAGGATTGATGAAATAGGAGGAAATCAGCTGCCCATTTTTGCGACAGGGACCCTTGCGAAACAGATCCAGGCATTCATCGAGAGTATCCAGTCGGCGATAGCCGTATTCATCGCTGACATTGTCCAGATAGAACAAATGCGTAACCTTGTGAAACTGCAGTGTCTGCATCGGCTGGGTGAGCGGAAGAATCTGATACAGCTCCTGATTTTCCTGTGTGAGAAATATACTGTCGGAAAAGGTGGAAAAAACTGAGGTGATACAGGAATGCGTGATGTTTTTCAAAGCGCCGATTTCTCCCCCTGTACTGACGATTTCCTCATCCAGATAATGCAGGGTTCCATGATCATCGTACACAGGAGCAGCCAGAAGTCCCTTCTGTTCACAGGTACGAAGGCAGGCATCAAGCAGCTCACTTTTCCCGGTTCCGCTTTCTCCTGCGAAAACCAGTCCTTTTTTTGTATTGTTGGCATGTACCTGAAGCATTGAGGCGTGAATCGGCAGGTCGTGCTTCTCCATACAGATTGCGTTGTAAAGCGTCTGCAGCATATCCTTGAGATAACGTATATGATGCATGCGCTGGGTTCCGCTGACCAGACCGATGGTAATCTGATTCGTTTCATCGTAATAATAACAGGCCTGATCTTTCCCTGAGGATAAGGCGAAAATGAGAATAAAGTCCTGTCGCAGGGACAAATTGGTGAGCGGATACAGGGCGGCGAGACAGACCCCCAGCTGAACACACTCGCGGGACAGATAAACAATACCCTTTTTATCCGCAATCGCAATGCTCATTGCAAAAAACGCATTTGCATCCATACTGATGTCACGGTAGATGAAGGAGGAGGCACGTTCTATGGAAATATTTGCGGCATCCGGCTGCTGGAACTGTGGTACATGATGAAGCTGTACCCGGGAAATAAAAGGAATTTGTTCCAGAGGAAGATGGGCATAGGGGTGAGATACCTCACAGACGCTCAGCTGCAGGGTTGCATCAAATCCAAAGGGCTGCATATGCAACAGGCTGCTGTCCATTTGTTTCAGGATGCTCATGCTTTGAAACAGCGAATCCAAAGAGGGATTCAGTGCTGCTTCACTGCTGCAGAGACGAAATTTTGAAAGGCTTGCGGCATATGTCAGAAATTCTAGCAGATAAGGACTGGGATGCGGCTGTGTGGTAAGCAGGGCAAATACTCTTGCTTCCTCAATATCATAAGGATAGGCATCAATCAGACGGCGCAGGTATTGTTCACCATCACAATCCTGCGGAAATAAAAGCTCTTTTTTCATGTTGGGATCACCTGTTTGTAAGCTATGCGAAAAATGTCGAAAAAAGTACAAAAAAGAGGAAACAGAGCATTGCTATGATATCGTCTGCTTGCCGGCTGTATCTATTAACAGGCTGTATACCATGAAAACAGACAGAAACGGATTACAAATGGATTGGTGATTGCAAGAGAAAAGCAGTACACCAAGCCACAGCCTATTATCAAAAACTGCTGATTTCCTTGGTGTATGATGAAGCTATCAAGAGATGAAGGAAGGCGGTTTGTCTTCCTTGTATTTGATAAGGAAGCTGTAGAAGCGAATAACCTGAGATATCTAACGAAAAGGAAACAGAAGAAAGCCTGCTTTTGCTTCCTAGCTAGCAGGATAAGAATTGACATATGCTTCATACGTTATTCCTTTTCTCATGCTTATTCTTCCGCAAACGAGGTGGTTTTGGATGCTGACGGCTTTGACAGGTCCTTTGCGTTACCGTAAGGCAGGGGAAAGAAAAAGACGCAGTACATGGAAAGAGCTTCCAACGATCTGCGTCCTATTATACTATATGGAAGCTTCACACTGCGCTATACAGTGCGGTCAAAAAAGAGAGCGGCTTGAAATTTAGCTGAAATCTAACAAAACGTTTGTTGCGGACTGATAGCTGTCCTTTGGCTCTGCAAGCGTCATTTCATTGCTGATGTATGCAACAACAACGAAATCTCCAGATATACTAGGCTTTCTTCTGTGCATACCTTCACCAAGGGGATATATGAGCATCAAAACAGATTCATTAGCTCCTCCTTGCTCATGCTGGTGATGATTCCCTCATTGTTATGAATGATGGAATCGCTGAGATCCTGCTTCAGACTTTGCAGCTGCATGATTTTTTCCTCGATGGTATCTTTAGCAATCAGCTTAACAACTTGTACATTGTTGTGCTGACCGATGCGGTAGGCCCGATCGGTTGCCTGATTTTGGGCGGATACATTCCACCAAGGGTCAAAGTGGATGACCACCTCCGCACTGGTCAAATTCAATCCGGTACCGCCCGCTTTCAGAGAAATCAGGAAGATGGGGGTATCATCGCTGTTAAAGCTGTTCACCAGCTGCTGCCGCTGCAGCTTCGGTGTGCTTCCCTTCAACAGATAGTAGGGAATGTCCTGACGAACCAGCTCTTTTTCCAGCAGGGATAGAAGCGATGTGAACTGTGAGAACAGCAGAACCTTTTTTCCGGATTCCCGGCAATTTTCAATAAACTCCATGCAGGCACTGATTTTAGCACCAATACCGTTATAATTTTCATACAGAAGACGGGGATCACAGCATAGCTGGCGCAGTCTTGTCAGCATACTGAGAATCATGATCTTACTGTTTGCGAAGCCTTTTTCCTGAAAGCTCTTGTTTAGATCATCCCGTATAAGGGATACATTGGCCATATATAATTTTCTTGTTTCTTCATCAAGCTCAATCAGCATGGTGTTTTCCACCTTTTCCGGCAGCTCCTTGAGGACATCCTTCTTCACACGCCGCAGGATAAACGGCTCAACCATGCGTTTCAGCTCCTTTAGCATCCCCATATCGTTTTCCTTGACGATGGGTAGTTCATATTGCTTCTTGAAATAGGAGTAGGTATACAGATAGCCGGGCATGAGGAAATCAAAGATACTCCACAGCTCTGCCAGAGAATTTTCAATCGGTGTTCCGGTCAGGGCAAACCGATGGCGAGCCTGTATCTGCTTTACGCTGATGGCATTCTTGGTATTGTGGTTCTTGATATATTGAGCTTCATCAATGATCTGATACTGGAAGGTAAGACTCTCGTAGGCCTCGATATCCCGCTTTAAATAATCGTAGGAGGTGATAACGACATCATAGTCCTTACAGCTGCGGATCTGTACCTTGCGCTCATCGCTGGAGCCGCTGATGATGATGCTTGTCAGCGTTTTGGAGAATTTCTCAATTTCACTTTGCCAGTTGAGAATCAGGGAAGACGGGCATACGACCAGCGACAGGGAGTCTTTGCTGTGCAGCCGCTCATCCTCAAGCAGCGTGATGACCTGCAGGGTTTTACCGATTCCCATATCATCCGCCAATATTCCGCTGAAGCCATAGGCAGCCATGGTTTTCATCCAGCGAAAACCGGTTTTCTGATAATTACGCAGCGTTGATTTCAGTGCAGGAGGAACTGCAAAGTCACTGTCCTTCACATTGCGGATCCCGCGAATGATATCCTTGAAGGAGGAATCTCGATCAACCTTGATCATATCGCTATCCTTTAGACTGTTGTCAATATACAGGGAACGATATTTGGGAACCTTGATCACACCGCTGCTGATTTCCTTTTCACTCACATGCATACCATCCAGAATCGCACTGAGCTCCTGAAGTGCACTGTCTTCTATGTTGACAAAGGAGCCGTTTTTCATACGGTAATACTTCTTATTCATACGATAAGAGGCAAGGACCTCCTGCAGCTCATTGACAGGGAAATCGTAGGTATCAAAATTGATTTCCAGCAAATCACTTTCAATGCGGACACCCATGGAGATATTGACACTCTCCTTGATCTGCAGCTTTTTAAATTTATCTGTAGCAAATACCTCGCAGGTGTTGCCCAGCTCCTTTAGCCCCTGATTCAGAAATTCATACATGGCGTCCTGTGAATGCTCGATATAGGCAATGCCTTCCACTGCATCAATTCGGGTCATGTAACGAGTAAAGACAAGCCGTGTCGCAATTTCATCATTGAAATTTCTGGAGGTGGACAGGGCACTTGTGCTGAATGCATTGTATTCCTCATTTCCATAGCAATACATCAGACGTGCGGAAATCACATTGTGCTTCGGCATATCGATATACAGACGGCATTCCAGAGGAAGTGGGGCAAAGGCAGAGATATCCACCCCTCTCAGCGGGATATGCCGGCGGGTATTCATAATGACATTATTATAAAAGGTGGGCATGAGGTCACTGCTTAACAGCAGCGGCTTTTTCTTTTCCAGATATGTCTGCAGCAGACGGCTGCAGGTTTTTGAATAATCGGCATCACAGCGGTACAAAATGTGATCCAGTAACAGATACACATGGCTGCGGCCTTCAAATATGCGATAGTTCAACGAGCTCAAGGCGATTTCATAGGAGTCATCCTCCAGTTTTTTCACCTCCATGGATAGCTTGGGATTCTCATCCAGAAAGCGCATATTGATCAGCATCTTTTCCTTCATACGATGCATGACATCCTCTCCGGCATACAGCTTGAAAAATTCATCGAGCGCATCCGGCGTCATACACAGGTTACGGGCCTGCGGACAACGCTCCAGTGCATGGCGGTTCTGGAAATAGAGGACATCATGCTCATGGCGCAGCATAAAGTCAATCAGCTTTTGACTTTCTTCATCAAAGCTTAAACGGTTATGCAGAAATTCCAGCTCCTTACCATAGCTTTTTTTCACATTATGGCGAATATCATCCAGAAATTGAGCGATATCCTTCACGATATAGCGCTTTGCATTTCCCACCTTCAGCGTCAGTGCCAGAATGGTGCGCTGACGAATTTCCAAAACAGGCTCGATGTGGATCGCCTGCTTCAGATTCATAGCCAGCGAGGAATAGATGATTTGTTCCTCATAAGCATTCATAAGGGAAATGGCATAGCTGTCATGCTGCTGAACTGCGGTATGTGCATCCGTCTCCTTCTGCTTCTTTTCATGCTCCTCATTCAGCTTTATCAAAACAGCCGTACAGTGCTCACAGGACAATGTGTTTTTCCCATGCTGTGGACAGCTGCATAAATATGCGCGTACCGTTACATCATCCTTGTCGATGGACATATTGACTTCCCGGTAGTCCTTTCCATCCTTAATGGTAGCGTTGACCATGATGATTTCCTTGGAAGAAAAATCATCGATATCCAAAGATACGATTCGCTGCTCATCCACCAGTCTTTTCGCTTTTTCATATTGTTCATCACTTCCGGCAAAATCCCGGATTTGTGCATTGGTAAACTCCATACATACACCCCTGCTTTCATCTTATTATTGTACCATCTTTTTCACTTAATTTGTCCTTGTATATGAAATGTTTTTCCATAAAGAACAGATCCGCTACTGTTAAGAGTTTGTAAAGTGCGGGCAGCCGCTTGCATACCGGCGGCGCTTGTGAAAAAATGTGGGGTAGGAGGTGATGCTGTGAAGCTGGTGTATCGATGGATGATCATCGTGTGTATGCTGTTTGTATGCGGCTGTGCCGGCAGCAGTCGGCAACAGGCTGCTGTAGAGCCTGCGTCTGTGCAGAAAATTCAACAGATGACAGAGGAGCAGCGCAGCTTTGCTGTTGTCCTTACGCAGTCCATGTGTTCCTCCTGCAGGGATGTTCGATCCATGCTGTCTGCTTGGAAAGAGAAGCACAGCGGTATCATCTATATGGTAACGCTGGATGAGGCAGTGACAGATAGAGAGAAGGAATTGCTGCAGCAGCTGTTTCCAGATTTCTATGCGACTCCCGGCGTGTATTACATGCGAAAGGGCGCGGCTTCAAGCCGTTTTTGGTCATCAGATTACAAAACCTGTGAGGATGACTTTGCTGCGTGGCTGCAGCTGCAGGAGAAACAGGCGTCGTAATGTAGACATACGAATATGAAAAATACGCTGCACTGCTTGTAGAAGTTGGGGTTACCTGCAGAGTATGCAGCAAAGGCGATGAAAACGGGATATGCTTCAAAGGGAAAAAGAAACATTGTGCGTAAGGAATGGCAGGACGAACATGCTGTCAAGGGCCGTCTTGGAAAAAATGCTTGACGTATGAGAGCCCTATCGTATAATAAAGAGGAATAATAAAGAAAGACAGAGGAACAGCGGCGATGAGAATTTGATAATCTAATTTACAGAAACGTGAAAAACATCAGACATACCGAAGGGTATGTACTGTTTTGCGGATTGTGGATTATATTATCATAGTGTTTTTATCGACCTGTTCTTTTCTTATACTCCGGTGCATGCCATATGCAGGAGATAGATATCGGACATAGATTTTTTATATATGATAATCCACCCGCCCACAGGGAGGGATTCTATGCTATTAGAATTACAGCATGTAATAAAAAGATTTCACGACAGAGAGCTGCTCCATATACCGTTATGGCAGATTCATCAGGGTCAGCGGATTGGGTTGATTGGCGCAAACGGAAGCGGCAAAACCACACTTTTGCGAATATTACAGGGTGCATGTGAGGTTGAGGAGGGCGTTGTGCGCCGCTTTTGTACGCTTTCCTATTTTGAACAGCTGTCACAAGAGGTTTCCTATGGAGATGGAAAGCTGATGAAGGAGCTATCGGTTTCCCGGCTGCAGGCGCAGAAGCATGTCAGTGGTGGGGAACAGCAGAGGCTGCGTTTGTCAAACGTACTGAGCACCGCCTGTCATCTATATCTTCTGGATGAGCCGACAAGCAATCTGGATCAGCAGGGAATTGCATTTGTGAAGAAGGCTCTGCAGAATATGGATACCTTTGTACTGGTTACACATGAGCGCTCCTTACTTCAGGAGGTATGTAATCAGATCATTGAAATAAAGGATGGCAGGCTGCACATATATGAAGGTAATTATGAAAGCTATCTTCAGCAAACAGAGGAAAAGAGAAAATATCTGCAGCATCGCTATGATACGATCGAGAAGCAGCGTCACCAGCTGCAAAAGGCGTATGAACAGAAATTAAAGCAGGCACAAAAGGCGAAGCGAAAGCCGCGCAATGTTTCAAACAGTGAACGAAAAATGCGGGGAAAGGTCGCTTTGCGAAAGTCCAAGGACGGTATTAGTAAGGCGATGTATCGGCAGGCGGATGCGATTGCAAGCCGCATGGAGCATTTGGAACGGGTAGAGGTGATAAAGGAAGAGGAAGCGATTGCGATGGATGTACAGGCTCTGGATTTGCCGAAAGGTAAATGGCTGTTAAAAGCAGAGGGACTGTGTGTTTCCTATGGGGATCACGATGTGCTGAAGGATGTGCGCTTCTTTATGAAAAATCATAGCAGAGTAGCCCTTGTCGGAGAAAACGGCTGTGGTAAAACAACGCTGCTCAATGCGATTGTACAGGGGAATCCGGCAATATGGAAGGCACCGAAGGTGAAAATCGGCAGACTGTTTCAGCAGTTTGAAAATTTGAAGGATGAGCAAAGCGTATATGAGAATGCCATGGCGGACAGTGTGCAATGTGAGGCAATCGTGCGTACTGTTTTAGACCGGCTATTATTTCAGCAGCAGGATTTAAAAAAGCCGGTAGCTGTGTTAAGCGGTGGAGAGCGGATGCGGCTTGGCTTTGCAAAGCTGATGGTTGGTGCCAGCAATCTTCTGCTTCTGGATGAGCCGACCAATTATCTCGATCTTCCTTCCATCCGCTGCATTACAGCACTGCTGCAGCATTATGAGGGGAGTGTTTTGTTTGTATCTCATGATGCGGCATTTATCAGGGAGGTCGCAACTGAGGTATGGGAGCTTCGCGAGCATACGCTTTCCATGCCGCAGGATCGTGTGAAGCAACGCAAAAGTAAGCAGGAGCGGGGGGATCCGGATATAGCGACAAAGCGAATGCTTCTGGATATGCGCAGAAGTGAGATAGCGCTTCAGCTTATGTGCGCGACAGCTGATCGGGAAGCGTTGGAGAAGGAATATGATGAAATATTGGAAAAACTGAAAAATCTGTAGAAAGGGATTTGTCAATCTGCGCATTTCATGATACCATGGACGGTAGCAGGGAGGCCGGATATGAAAGAGAAGCATGGTTTTCGGATACATGAAATTTCACTGCTGTAGCTGCAAATGAAATTCTTTCACGAAGCACGGGTGGTATGGGCTGTCCGATAGATAAGCCACTACTGCATGGCGCCAGAAAAACAGCACGGAATCCGGATATGGATGTGCGTCGCATACCGTATGAAGTTCGTGATGATGCTACACCCGATATGCTGGCAGTCATATCGATCGTCTGTGCACTTGCGCAAGGATACTGTAAAGAAAATCGTGGATTGCCATAAACCCGTGATGTATATAAGCAAGTCATCGGGAACTGTTTCCACAGTGGTGTTTGTGAGCAGGCATATACATCCGGATATCTGACAGTTATTTCTGACTCCGCCGTCTGACAATTTGCCCTTTATGAATGACTGAAATGCTGTGATCTTCCACCTAAGCGCCGATTCCTTTCTGGATGCAGAAGGCATTTGATCAATACGGCCGCAACCTGTACGAGGCGTGCTGCTTCAGCGTGTGAATCATTCTCTGAAGCTGCTCAATGACAGCTGTGGAAGTGTCGTTATTCTGTACTGGGTTGTCAGAGAATATGAGGCGATGATGATATAGAAAGCAGTATAAGCGACAGTAGCATTCGATTACGTAAATGTTAACAAGGAGAAGAATCATACATGGACATACATAATCATAATCTGAATATACATTATTCCATACCGGAAAGCTTATGGAATGAGCTGGTGGTAATGTTTGCACAGCTGCCGCATTATCGAGGCTTCAGTGATGGCTGCCCGCAATGGTATGGCTATGACGGAAAGCTGATTGAGGCTTCGCTGGAGGCAAGTGGTCTGCAGTTTTACGCAGAGCTTCCTCAAAAGGAATGGGATGCGTGGTTTGCGCAGTTTCAGCGCAGAGCAGAGGAAATCCTGGGATATCCCATAGGCGAACCGGAAAACGGATATGCATTTCGGATGTATGACTGAATAGGAAGTTGAAAGCTGATAAAAACCGCAGGAGGAGATTCTTTTGCGGTTTTAGCATATGCAAAAAATATTCGTGATGAAAACAGCACTTGCTAAGCGTGTTTATGATGCTAGGTGTCAATGACAGTAACATCACATATTGCAGTGCCTGGGAGGCATCCCTGATGAAATTGACAGGCATATAATGTCAGCCGGATGGAATAAACCCGTAGTTGCATAAAATACATAGGCATAAGGAGCTGAGAGAGTATGATAAAAATATTATTTGTATGCCACGGCAATATTTGTCGATCCACAATGGCGGAATATGTAATGAAGGATTTGGTGAAAAAAGAAGGAATGCAGGAGCAATTTTATATTTCATCCGCCGGCACAAGCCGCGAAGAAATTGGAAACGGGGTTCATTATGGAACACGCAGTAAATTGCGTGAAGAAGGAATACCGGTAGGAAATCACAGGGCTGTCCAGCTACTTGAATCGGATTATAAAAAATATGATTATCTGATCGGTATGGATGGCGCAAATATGAGAAATATGGAACGTATCGTGCATGGCGATCCAAAGCATAAGCTTTTTCTGCTGCTTGATTTTACAAGCCGTCCGGGGGCGATTGCCGATCCATGGTATTCCGGTGATTTTGATGCTACGTTTACAGATGTGATGGAAGGCTGCAGCGGTCTTCTCAAGTATTTGAAAGCACAGAAGTGAGCTGAGAATCATTGGCAGTGATTTACGTATGAGAAAAAACACGCTTGAAAGTCTGAAGCGCATGCGTGTTTTCATACGATAATAAAGAGAGTGCAGGGAAAACAAAGCGTGCTTCTTGGTTAGGTATAGAATGAACAGCCTTTGTTATAAAAGCTTTATATATTATTTAGGATTGCTTTCGCTCACCTATGATATAGTAAGTACAGCCACTTACCACCTGTATATTGTGGCATATTCATTTAATTCCATAATTCTGGATATGGAATCCTCAAAGAAACCGTCGGTCTGTTAGCAGCTGGCGGCTTTTTCATTTCTGACAGTGTGGACAATAATATATACTTCCACCCAGATAATGCTCTTTCTGAATAGCACCGCCGCATGTCGGGCACCCATCCTTATAATGTCCTGCAGACATCACACAGTGGTATCCCCCTTTTATACCATAAATGCTTTTCTCACTATCCCTGCCGCCTTCCTGCACCATTCGCTGCAGTGTCTGCTTCATTGAGGAAAACAAGGCGTATACTTCATTCTTAGTCAGTGTATTCATTTTTCGTTTCGGATGCAGTCCCGCATAAAACAGGATATCCTGACAGACACCGTTTCCGATTCCGACAAACCTCTGCTTAGTCGCGAGAAAGGCCTTTACACACAGCTTTTCTGTTTCATGATTCAGCTTGCTTAAAAAACAGTCATAGGTGAAGCGCTCATCCAGCACAGAACAGCTTTTTAGCTCTGTCTCATAGTAGGCATCCTGTGATCCTTCCGCCTTTGGAAAAACATGAATTGCCGCATACATAGAGGTTGTAACGTGCAGACAGCTCCCATCTGTAAAAATAAGCAGCAGCTTGCTTTTTTTGAATTGCTGCGGCTGTGCAAACCACCGGATGTTTGCTCCGTCACGAAAGGTTAATATCTCGTCTTGAATCTCCAGCTCTACATAGAAGCTGCGCTCTACTACAGCAGTTACGGCTTTGTTTTTCAGTCGATCGTGATAGGTGTCTGGATTTCCATAATAAAATGTGAATTTGTGATCCGTGAAATTTCCGGACACACTTTGAATGGTTTTTCCAAGTACTTCTCTGCGTAAATCCGCCGCTATTGTTCTTGCTTCGGGAAGCTCAATCATATATATCACCTGTATGAATTGTATCAGAAACTACAGCAGTTGCCTATGCTCCTGCTGAATTTCCCAAAAATGATGAAAAAAAAGACGCTCGAATGAGCATCTGAAGATGTAAACTGGCAGGGGTAGAGAGGATCGAACTCCCATCAGCGGTTTTGGAGACCGTTATACTACCATTGTACTATACCCCTATGTTTTAACGCTTTATTATATTATCACAGAAAAAGATTTATGGCAATAAGAAAATTGTAAAAAATACAGGAATCATGACACCTGATGTTACGATTCACAGCCCTTTGAAACATTGAGAAGGATCAGCATATGAGAGTAAATGAAAATATAGGACCTGCTGCATTAGCCCCATATTCTAATAGTTCATACGTAAATCACATATTTATGAATTGGACTGAATCGTAACCACCTGGCTACTTCGTTTCTCAGGATGCAGTCTCTGCTATATCGGTGGTAATGCACATCGCTTTTCGCGTATTGCGGACATGACTTCTGAAATGCTGAAGAGGTGCAGCATACGGCCCTATGTGAATGATCTCAGAGCACCAGTCATACAAACGGATTTGTTTCGATAATGCATATGCACATCATGTACGTGCCTTTCCACCAGGACAACAGCGAAGAAGTAATACTGCTTTCCAAAGACTGTCATACAGAAATAATCATATGGGCAACACAAAGCTACAATGAGCAAATGAGTTTGCATATACAGGAAAAGGTGATACAATAACCATGCCATCAATCTTCTCTATTTACTCCCGATGGTGCTGCTCTTCACATCCAAAGAGCGGCTTTTTTTGTTTATCTGAACGGAAACGAAAAGCACATTGTTTATGAAATGTAGAGTATATACGGCTCTGTTTAAACATGCACTTAAAACATGTATGCTCCTGCATAGCTGTGTGCAGCTGACAATTCTTATACCATGCAAATATGAATAAACTTTAATATTAGAACGTGCATGCTACTGTATCGCTGTTTGTATCTGACGATTTTCACACCATGCAAATACAATTATTAGATATGCTGGGGTATCGCAGAAAGAGTGGCATAAAAAACAGACCTGTCGAAAAGGTGGTCTGTCATGATCCTGATGTGCCTTGTAAGCATCCTGCAGTCTCTGTATGCGGTGTTGCAAATAATCTAATCCCTTTGATATACAACCACCCGATTCTTACCACTTCGCTTAGCCATGTACAAGGCTTCATCGGCAGCATTGATCATCACTGTGGACGTATGATATTTATTTTTGTAGGCCGCAATACCGGCACTGAAGGTGACCTGATGCTGCTGTATTTCCTCGATTCTCAGATTCTCAAAACGTTGGCGTAAGACATCCATTCTGTTTTCTGCTTGCGAAAGTGTATCATTCGTGAAGAGTACACAGAATTCCTCACCGCCATAACGGGCAGGAATGGTATGCTCGTTTTCCAGCTCCTTCATGATTGTCGCAAGCTCGCGCAGCACACAATCGCCGCGTGTATGACCAAAGGTATCGTTTATGCTTTTGAAATCATCGATGTCCAGAATGGCGAGAACCAGCTCTTGATCACACTCCGCAGCTGTTTCAATTTGCTCCTCCAGTAGCTTGTAAAAGGCATTGTGATTAAACAGCCCCGTCAGGGCATCCATCCGCAGCTGTTCGATCAGCAGCGCCTGTTCCTTATTATAGGCAACAAGCGTGCTGCGTGTTCTCTGTTCATATTGCAGAATGCTGCGCGTAATCAGGTACGCGGCGACCATCAGGATTGCTCCGGCAATGATATCCAGAGTCAAAAACCGCTGATTCTGCGGCTGTGCCAGTGTATAGCTGAGCAGCATACAACCAAGATAACACATACTGTTTAAAACAAAGGCTTTCCTTGTTACCCTTATATCAGCGAAAATTGCACTTAGAAAGATAGGGAGAAGAAAGCTTATAGAGGCGATGCGAACCGCGTTATGTACGATGGAAATCGTCAGACACATAATGGTAAAGGTCATGATGAGCAGGGAATTTTTACTGGCTGCCGATATGCCGGTATGATACTCTGTGTAATGATAAAGACTGACGGCAATCAGATTGATGACGGTAGGAGCTACTATGTATTTCACGCTATAGGTTAGCGGATCATCCCCTTCTGAAATCCAGCCGTTGCAGGCCCAGATAATGCCGATTGCTGCCTCCAACAGAAAAATTAGAAGCAGAATAATCCATGCAGATGTTTCAATCTTTCGGCGAAATTGCTCATAGAGCTCTTTACTTTCTTGCTTCTGCATATCACAGCACGCTCCCTTTTCTATATATCTATATCGTCTTCATTATACATGAAAAAAAGAGTGATGACTATGAGATTTTGGTCAGAATCACTGCGATGCGAATTTACTAAACCATATTATATGCACTGCCATGGCCGTGCTTTTTATGAACTATGCGGCAGATGTCATATTTCCGAGGTTCTTGTGATTTCCTACCTTCTTTTTCCTGTAAGTATTCAGATTGGGATATGTACAGCATAAGGTAATCATCTGGATGCATTCACAGAAGACAAAAAAAGCTTTCCCTCTATATTGCGTACACAACAGATTTAGAAAGCTTTTTACATTCGTTCTTTGACCTGTATGAACGGGAACAGCTAACGGCTGATTTTCCGTGCAATGTAAAGGTTGTGATTGCTGTGCCCCAGAAAGGATGGCTTTTCGCAGGTTTTCAAATGATATCGCATCCATACCTGAAATTCCTCTGCAGTAAAGCGATTGATACGCTCACTCATCAATTCCGCAAGGCCGTCTGCTGCAACATGCTTCAGCCTTTCTAAAGGAAAGGAGTGAAACAGCTCATCAATGCTTTGCTCGTCATGAAACACAAACGGGTCATTGTGAAGCTGCAGGGTTTTCGCATCAAATTCATCTTGCATAAGGAATCCCTCCACATGCATGGTTTCCGATGCCATAACCATATCATGTGGGATATAGGCAAACATCAGGATGCCCTGGTTTTTGCATACCCGGCAGGCTGCCTCGATAGCCTCTAGCTGCTGCTGAGTTTCCGACAGATGATACAGGGGACCGAAGCAGAGAACCATATCAAACTTTGAATTCCAGTCCTTTGGCAGATGTGCGACATCACGTTCCAGAATGGTGATATCCATATCCTTTGTTTTTCTGCTTTCCATTATCTGAACATGTTTTTTGACCGGTTCCACCGCGGTAAGGGAATACCCCTCCTTCGCTAAGGCGAGAGAATATGCGCCACAGCCTGCACCGATATCCAGAATCTGCGCCTGTGTATTAGCATATTGATGAATATAGTGCATGGCTGTCAGGTATTCGACCTGACTTGCATAACCGCGAAAGAGTCTTTTTTCCTCCTCAAAGTGTTCATACAATTCTTGTAATTCCATAAATGCTACCTCCTATTGTTTCCAATAGTATACAGGAAGTATCGCCTCTTCATAAAAAATCTGCAGATTGCTGAAAAAAGAGGTATTAAGCTGATGAATTCCTGATCAGGTGCAGTAAGACTTTCTCAGAAAAGGAAGCTTCAAAGCCGTTGCAATTTCCATCACTTGAAATACGCAGGTAAGCTGAGTAAGGGGATTTGATCACAGCTGCAGCTGTTTCATATAAAGATGCAGATCCTTGTAATTTCTGGTCTTGGGGATCAAAAGCTGAAGCTCATGAAGAAAAACGATTTGAAATTCCACAGCAAGCTCACTCAGCAACGGCAGACATTGCTTCATAAGATATTTCTGGGAAGTCTGTGCATCCACATGAGGCAATATTTCAAAAAAACCCCATAGAGTCTGCAAACGTTCACTGCAATCACGCATATCATAGGATTGCGCCAGAACCTTTTCAATCTCTTTTCCTTGAAGACGCTGATTGTGGATATACCAAAACATAAATGGCAGAAGCTGGCGGGTACGATCTTTCAGAAACAGGCAAAGATAATATTCCTCCTTCTCATATTCCTTCTGGTTATGATAAACACCCGATAGATTGAAATAATAGATGCTTATGCGTTCTGCTTTGATAGCTTGCTCCTGCAGCAGCATTTCACATTTCCTGTGCAAGCCCTCAAAGGCCGGCACATGAATGCGGGCGCTGATCAGGCAAAGCCAGTGATACAAATCAAACAATGCTGTCCAGTTTCCGCTGTGCTCCTCCTGCTTTCTAAACCTCTGCAGCTGCTTCCATGCAGGCAGATCATTATGCTCCAGATTTGTCTGATGAAGCGCATAGGTAATACAGTTTTGCACAGAATCAGGGTGAGAAAGCATAGGAAATAAGGTTAGTAGTCTGCGCAGCTGCTTTCGATCATGGGGAAGGTTATACTGATAGCGATACAGGATGGTAGCATAAACAGATTCCAATTCTCTTGGCAGTACGCTATGAAACTGCATCAGCCAGTCATATTCCTCTGACTTCAGTAATCTATCCTTTTCCAAAGCATCCAGCAGGATAGAAAGACTATTTAAAACCACGGTCTCCCAGCTGTATTGTCTATAGGGAGAAAGAAGCTGCATCAGCTTGCGGATACAGCTACAGCATGTCTCCTCCTCATAAGCATTCCAGCTTACAAAAAGCTTTTCCAGAAAAGGTGCCAGCAGGGGATCGGGATTACATGCATAATTATACTGGAGACCAAGCAGGGCAAACAGCTGATCATAGATATCCATATCCTGCAGCGCTTTTCCGTTTTCCAAGGCGATGTAGCTGCGAAGCGAAACAGCATGATTCAGCTTTTCAACAAGCTCCTTTTGGGTATAGCCCAGTGCTATCCTTTTCTGCCGAATCAGCCAGCCATAGCGTTTTCTGTGTTCTTCACATATATCCAGAAGCATATGCGTATATCCTTTCTTACAAGCAAAGACAGCTCATGCCATATAACACGTATAGAGCATCATATCGATTCCTACAATGAATGGAGCTTATCTAATTTATCATTCTAACAGCCTATACCTGCTTTCTGTCGGTCTGCATACTGGAACTCGGAATGGCTCCCCACTATGGAGGATATGCAAAAGCCCCTACTTTCAGCATAATGGTATTAGAATGTTCACTTTGTATGTTTAAGCCTTTTTTCCATTATAACATATGGATCGGGATTGCAATAAGCTATTCGAGTGTTTCATATAGGAAAAACATGGGGATTGATAACAGGGCATCCTGCATGATTTCTTTGAGCCCTTCGTATCATTTAAAAGAGGGAATTCATATCGTGCAATAAAGACGCAAGCTGCTGCATATCTTTTTAAGGGACAGGAAATGTCAGGATAAAGGAAGCAGGAGTAGAAAAAGATTTGAAGAATGATATGAAAATATTTAGAGAAAGTTAAGATTTAACTGCTATACTTACTCGAGAGCTTAGAAAGCGGGGTGTTTTATGCAGACTACCTGGAAAAAACGAATACTACAGATTCTATTGCTTCTGTCACTGACAGCCTTTGCCTGCTGGTTTGCGTTAAAGGATGATTGTGCAGAGGTTTTATATAATATTTCTCATATACCCTGGTATTGGATGTTAGGTATCGCGGCGCTGGGTACTGCGTATTACCTGCTTCAGGGAATCGTCTTATATCGGATTGCAAAGCCCTATAAAGCAGATATCCGCATATGGGACGGTATACACAATGCGTATATTGCAGCTTTTTTCAATGGCGTTACACCATTGGGCGGCGGGCAGGTGGCACAGACCTATGCATTTCGCAAGCTGGATATGCAGTACAGTGATATCGCCAGCGTATTATGGAAGGATTTTTTCCTTTACCAAAGTACCGTTCTGTTTTATGTGACCATTTTGCTGCTTACACGCTTTTCTTATGCACTGGAGCATTTTCAGCTCTACTTTTTTCTGGTGCTGCTTGGCTTTGCTATCAATGCCTCTGTTATTGTGATCTTATGGACGATGGCCAGATTCCCGAGACTGTATGTAAAAATCAGCCGCGGCATTGTCAATATCGGCTTTCGTTTTCATATCGTGAAAAATAAGGCATATACGCTGGAGAAATGGCAGGGACAGATTTTGTATTTTAATGAGGAAATCAAAAAGCTGAAGAAGGAGCGCCGCATGATCGTGGAGGCTGTGCTTCTGAATTTTTTACGTATGACGATTTTCTATGCAATTCCTTATGTGGCTGCTTTGGCGCTGCATGTACCCTTGACGCTTTCTGATCTGATCAATGTTTTGTTGATGTCTGCTTGTATTCATATGCTGAATGCCTTAACACCTCTTCCCGGGGATACCGGATGGACAGAAAGTGCATTTATCCTGATATTTGCTGTTCTGTTTGGAAGAACAGAAGCAAGTAGTGTCATGATACTGTGGCGTGTGGCAACATATCATATCCAGCTTGTTGCAGGAGGTATCATCTTTCTCTATGTAAAATCTGCAGGCTCCAAAAGAAAAACGCAGATGCCGGCAGCAGAGCCGCTTTCATGAAATATGTAAGGGTGCATGGACTGTAATCACGCAAGGATTGAACACTGTACGGTATTGCTTTGGCAAGCGGTTATCAAGAATGCTCCACGCATATCGCTGATAAAGCGCAAAGGAAAGAATCACAGAAAGCATCTCATTTATACGGAAAGACAACAGGAGCTGTAAGAAGCAGATCATTGCATTACTGACGAAGGATAGAATCACAGGAAGATACCATTTTGTACGAGAGGACGGAAGCTGTAAGAAGCAGTCACTACCTTGGATAAAGCACGAAAACCAAAAACATGATAACATCAATAAATAATCGCATGCGGTAAAAATACAATCACTCTTCAGATAAAGTGCTGACAGTTAAAACAGCAATAAACTATTCGGAACAACGTCTGTGGGAAATAACAAAAGGAGGCTGTTGTATACGCATATAAAAAGTAAACAGCAAAACCTGAAAGCTTCTGATGGCTGTCAATACCCGAAAGCAGGAAGCAGTGCAAAGCTGCTTGCATTATAAACTATCGCAACGATAAAGCTAACAGCATCAAGTATGAACCACAGCAAGGCGCCCATACCTATTTGGTATGCGCGTTTCTATCGTAAACACAACAGCGCAAATGCCTATTTGACACGCGCTTTTTTTGTATTACCCCGATTTCAATGGTGGCGGCGGACTTCTGTAAGGAGGTGCTGTGCTTTTTTCTATTTTATATTTGCTAGTGAAAGAGCCTTGTGACTGCCTGAATCAGCTATTTTCTTTGCTAGATTTTTCAAATGAAATGCGCATTTATACAGCTATCCCTTTTCGTTACCTGTTATAGGCATATGATTTGTGAGGGATGCGCAGCTGTCTGAACATTTGTAGAATCGGCTGAAAACCAATCGCTACGGGTAATCTTTTAAATTCCTGTTATCTTCTGAATAAAGTGTGGTAAAATAAAACAAGTAAAGGAAAAAAGGGTCAAATATTATGAAGACTGGTAACAATGGTACGGTACTATATAATCGTTTTGAACTTCAGGCTGTATTCTCTCAGCTGCAGCCGCGTGAGGAATATTCTCTTCTGTATTATAATGTTAAGAAATTCCGGTATTTTCTTGGTCGACATGACCATGAAACAGGGGAGGAGCTGCTTCGTCAGATTCTGAAGGTTTTTACTGAAGGGTTGAAGGAAGGACAGTATCTGCTCTATACAGGCGGTGATGATTTTCTCTTCCTCATCCATGAATGGAGAAAAAAACAGATTATAAACGAGCTTATACAAAAAGACTATGACGGTTATGAATTAGAGGATCCACGTTTTTTTAACAGGGTGTTTTTTTCCATGGGGGTGTGTCGCCTGCGGGATTTTCCGGAGGCTGATTTTGAAACCTGCTGCTTCTATGCCAAGCTTGCACGTCTGACATCCGAGGAATACGAAAAGAAAAGCTCGGATTTTAAGTTTTTCACAAGAAAGCAGCTGCAGGAATTTCAAATGCGCTCACTGCTCGAGGTGAAAACCGTAGAGGCATGCCGTAAGGAGACCTATTCCATCTATATCCAACCCAAGGTGGATGCCAAAACCCTGAAAATATGCGGGGGAGAAGCATTGCTGCGCTGGTTTGATGAAGATGGTACGATGATTCCTCTTTCATCATATCTGCCGGTATTGAATGAGAACAGCTATATCCGATATGTAGATCAAATGGTGTTTGAGCGTGTATGTGCCATGATCCAGGAGAGCATACAAAAGGGCATGAGAATGGTGCCCATCAGCTTTAACCTTTCCAAGGCTAGCTTTGAGGATGAGCCGTTTATGAAGGAATATATCGAATTGTTTCAGCAGTTTGACATACCAAAGGAGTATATTGAATTTGAATTACTGGAAAGTATAAGCATGGATAATTCCAACAAGCTATATAAGGTGGTGGATACCATACATAAGGCGGGATTTCGTTGTGCGCTGGATGATTTTGGCAGCGGGTATTCCTCTATGAGTGTCCTCGCCAAGGTGCCGATTGATATTATTAAGCTGGATCGCTCCCTTTTTCAAAATCCATACAGAAAGGAGGATACGTTCCTGATTGTGGATGGTCTGCTTGCTATCCTTCAGCATTTTCCTGTACAGATCGTTGCAGAGGGCGTAGAGGATGAACGAGTGGCAGAGCATCTGCGGCAGCGTGGCTGTGATATGATTCAGGGATTTTATTACTATCATCCCATGCCCATGGATGAATTTCAGAGACTGCTTGCAAAGCAGGAGGCGTAATCCTTGTGTGTAAACAATCCCAATATGGTTGCCAATGCTCCTGTAAGACATGCAGGAAATGCGATCAGGTACACAAAACAAGGATTACAAAAAGCCCGTTGCGTGGTATTTTTTGAAGCAACCCCAATATACAGGTAAGGGATACTTCATGAATCCAAATGCAAACAGGCTTTTTTTGTATCCTGGAAGACTGCCAGAAACACACATCACAGAGGATGAAGAACGGCTTTTCCAAGCAGAACACCGAGCAGACATAATAGCACGGAAGCCAGAATATAGGTGATTCCCATTCCTGTTTTATGCTGCTCCAGCAGGGAAACAGCCTCCAGAGAAAAGGTGGAGAAGGTGGTGAATCCTCCGCATACTCCGGTTTTCAATAATAGCAGACTGTGTTCAGTCAACAATGACTGCCTCATGCTCATTGCTGCCAGTATCCCGATTGCAATCGCACCGAGAAAATTGATGAGCAGTGTCATATACGGAAACTCACTTTTTACAGGCACCATGGAAATCCCATAGCGCAGCATCGCCCCGATGGCACCGCCAAGGCCGACAAACAAAAACTCTTTCATAAACATCGCTCCCGTATTCATTTTACCATATTTCCAAAATGAAACCGCATACCTTGCGGAACTTTTTTATTTCTGACGGCAGTTTTCTCAATTCTCTTGCGCGGGTCTTTGACAGACTATATATAGCCAACATCTTCTAAAGCTTTTTATCAAAGGCTTTTTTTATGATTATTTTGTCAAATATTTCGTTTTATTATATGGTAATTATTGGTAATTTGTGATATAATT